>NZ_JVOR01000104.1:0-55322 GCF_001054715.1 Acinetobacter sp. 243_ASPC
TTCATCTTCATCTTCATCTTCATCTTCATCTTCATCTTCATCTTGACGCAAAATAGAACAGATCAGCCCAAATTGATTTTGAACTTTAGTCGCGCAGATCTGATCAGTCACAGCCACTGCCAGAAAAATCATTTAAACTCTAAGTATCGAATAAAAATGCGAAATGGATAAAGCAATACCATGAAATTTCCTCCTCAACAAAAAATTGCAGCAACCTATATGCGCGGTGGTACCAGTAAAGGTGTATTTTTTAATTTAAATGATTTGCCTGTTGAGGTTCAGGTTGCAGGAGCCGCTCGCGACCAGCTTTTGCTGCGTGTGATTGGAAGTCCCGATCCCTATGGCAAGCAAATTGACGGCATGGGCGGTGCAACATCAAGTACCAGTAAAACGGTCATTCTCGCCAAAAGTCAACAACCCGAGCATGATGTTGATTATTTGTTTGGACAGGTTTCGATTGACCAACCGTTTATCGACTGGAGCGGTAATTGCGGCAATTTAACCGCAGCAGTGGGTGCCTTTGCGATTCGTCAGGGATTGATTGACCCAGAGCGAATTCCAGACAACGGGCATTGCCCAGTACGGATCTGGCAAAAAAATATTCAAAAAACCATTATTGCCCACGTGCCGATCACACACGGTGTGGTACAAGAAACTGGCGATTTTGAACTCGACGGAGTTACTTTTCCCGCCGCAGAAGTTCAGATCGAATTTTTAGATCCTGCCGAAGACGGGGAGGATGGCGGGGCAATGTTTCCAACGGGTCAAGTTGTCGATGATCTAGAAGTGCCTGGAGTTGGAACGTTTAAAGCCACATTCATCAATGCAGGCATTCCGACCATCTTTTTAAATGCAGCAGAACTGGGCTATACAGGTACCGAATTACAAGATCAGATTAATAATGATGTTGCTGCGCTGGCGCGTTTTGAAACCATTCGTGCCCATGGAGCAGTCAAAATGGGACTTATCAAAGACATTTCAGAAGCAGCATCACGCCAGCACACACCGAAAATTGCGTTTGTTGCGCCGCCGCAGTCCTATCAGGCATCGAGCGGAAAAACGGTTGAGCTATCCGATATCGATTTACTGGTGCGCGCATTATCGATGGGTAAATTGCACCATGCCATGATGGGAACCGCCGCAGTCGCCATTGGTACTGCCGCTGCCGTACCGGGAACGTTGGTACACACAGCTGCTGGTGCCATACCACGTGAAGCGGTTCGATTTGGTCATCCATCGGGTACCTTACGTGTTGGTGCAGAAGCAGTACAAGACACCAGCGGACAATGGCAAGTGAAAAAAGCAATTATGAGTCGTAGTGCCCGTGTTCTGATGGAGGGTTTTGTTTATGTGCCTCAGTAATATGTATCAGGCTTAAACTAACTGTTGCTGTCTGAAGCACTGAGTTGGCCTTCGGCAATGAGCTGTTCGGCCATCTCTTTCGTTTTTTTCAAGCCGGGCATTCGATATTCGGTATGCCCGTAATCTTGAATCGATTTCCAGCGGCCTCCCCACGTTAAGCCTACCGACTCTGCAACTTCACCATAAAGCTGATAGCCACGCATGGCCCACGGATCACGCTCTGAAATCACGACTTTGCCGTTACGTTTAAATGCCACATCGGCGGCTAGGCCAAATTGATGATAGCTTTGATAGCCCCGGGCACGCGTGGTATTGGGGTTGCCAGACAAGAAGTTCTGTCGCTCAGGGCTGCGATATCCTTCGAGTAATACCAGTTCATAGCCATGGCGCTCTTTCATGATTTTAAACACCATCAACAAACGTTGTTTGTAACGCGGATTCATCTTGTCCCATTTACGATCAACAAACTGGGTATCCATGATCAGACTATGGTGCCCAATGCCTTCGGCCTCCGCTGTAATACTCGGCTCTGCAGGCCGGCTACTGGCATATTGCTGTTCGAGCTGATTGGCCTCAACAATTGCAGCTTCAATCAAGGATTGATCGACCTCTGGTGGAGGCGTGAGCATTTCACCATTTAAGAGCGTGTAGATTTGTGGATCGACTTCTTTTAGATATTCGGCCTCAATTTTGCTCGAGCTGATTGGTCGTGTAAAAGCAAACACCAGCACACTACTAAATAATAGTAATCCTGCAATTAAAATCCACCATTGCTGCAAATGCCATTGCGACTGTAATTGCTGCGATGACGATGCTGCATGCATGCGCTGTACCATCGTTTTAGCATGCTGGATTTTATGTTTACTTTGGGGGAGAAGTGTCTGAAGCCATTGTTTCACTTTGAAGCGCAGCTCATACGACATAAACAGTGTCAATGTCACTGCCACTGCAATAAAACCCAAAATAATCAGAATGATCATAGATGAGACTTAACTTGCCTCTGCAGGTTTTGCTGGCGCAGTTGAAGGCTCGGCTGTAGAATCTGTTGTCGGCTTCGTAACTGGCGCGGCAACATCATGATTGGTTTTAGGCTCTGCTGTATTGGCTTTTTTGGGTGTCGCTTGCGCCGCAGGTTTAGGGGATGTTGCTGTTTTCGGTGTCGCATGTAGCGATTGATCAAATGGCGAAACACGTTGAACCGGCGCAGCTGCGGGGGTATGCGAAAAAAGTTTGCTGAGCTCACTGTCTTTCGGCTGTGCGATTTCAGTATCGGCTTCATCGCCCGTTGTCGTGGTTACATGCGCGGTTTCTGAACGTGCAGGTGTTTCCACATCCTGACGTAAGCTAGGTGGATTCGGCGTAATTGGAACCACAACCTCCTCAGCTTGTGAATGTGCCGAAGATGAACCCATAGAAGGTTGTAAAACCAGAAAAAATCCCATTAAAGTGACGCCAACGCCAGTCATGAACCCCACAAGACCAAACATAAAAGGTGAAGCTGATTTTTTTTTAGATGTTTGTAATATACGTAATGAAGTCGGTTTTTCTTGTGCCATATCGGTGCCTTTTAAGGTAAGTAAATGGTGATATGTGCTTCTTCAGCAGGCGCGGAAACCACATTCTGATAAGGTGCAAGTGAGCTATTGGCCTGATGTCCCAACATATATTTGAGTCCGCCGAAACTCAAAAGTGCAAAAATCAGTAGAATAATTAAAATCCAAAAAAATGGCAGCTCACCATGAATCATGTTTCGAATTTGATCGGGAATAGCCGCAAAAGGTGAGAAGGCTGCCTTTTTACCCTTTAAGTAGTCAATTTCATCTCCAACCCGTGCCACTAAATGATTCAGACTTCCAATCGATTCAATCCGATATTTGCCCTGAAATCCGAGCAATAAACAGTAATGAAAGACCTCTAAAGACGCGAGACGCGCTTTCCCTTTACTGCGCAGTTGTTCCAGTATTTCAAAAAATTGATAGCCAGCAAGCTGTGAACCAAAGAGGCTTAATTGTAATGGACTGATCAGCCATGCATTTTGCAAGTGAAAGAAACTAGGATCTTGCTGAGTCACAATCGTTTCATCTATAAGCGCACAAAAAGCATATTTAGCATCGTGGATATCATCGGCTGAAAAATGCAGCTTTTTAGCTTGCTGTTCAAAGCGATTGAGTAAGTCGACAATTTTCTGGCGGAATTCTTGTACATCCGACGGGATATACTGATTTCGAATGAGGAAAACAATATAAAACCCATCATGTAACAAATCGACCAGATTGACACTTTGCTGCTGACTGTATTGATTGGGTGCTGAAAAATCACCGCCGATTTTGCCATCGTCAAATAGTGAAGGGGCACCAGTAGGTTGGCTCATCCAGATTCTCCTTAGGCGTTCATCACAGCAATCAATTCAATGCTAATATCTTGAAAACCCGATGGAACGTATAAACAGATCGATTCGGATTCCAGCATGCGTTGATACAGATCGTGATGTGGTTCAATTTCGAAATAACTTACCCCAGAGCGCACGGGAATAGCGGTCGGCACCTGCATCAGATGATGCAATGGTATGGCAGGTAGGGCTGCCACCACGCGTTGCTCGACATCTACTGTACTGCCCACTTTAAAGCGTAACGGCACGATCTGAACCAGTTCGTGGGTTTGCATCATGCTGCTCGACACTGCAATATACAGCCGTGTATCTCGGGTGATTTTGTCTGATTCAAGACTACCCAACCAGTAAGAAGGACGAATTTCCTTAAGCGCAATACTGATATATCGACTCGAAATAATCGTATCTAGCAAATCGCGTAAAATGACATCCAGCTCTTGAAAACTATGCTGTAATTGATGATGGCGATATGAAGGCAACTGATCGACTTCGTAAGCGGTTGAAAACGTCAGTAAAGACCCTGTTAGGCGTAACAACTCAAAGAAAAGTCGCTCTGGATGAATTTGAGGATACTGCAAAAAATGGCTTAATGTTGCATGCGCTGTATTCAGTGCATTGACCAACCAGAACGAGACAATATCGCCAGAGCGAAATTCGATGAGTTTCTGTTCGTTTTCGCGATTGTTGGTCTGAATCGTTTTAATTTTGGCGCGAATGACATTCAGCGTACGTTTTAAATTAGAGGTTAAGGCCTCTGAAGCTTCGATATGGAGTAGCGGTGCAATAAACTTCTGATCCAGTTCGAAAGCGCCAGAGCTATGACGTTTGATGCGTCCAATCGGGAGGTATAAAAAACCCTCTAACTGGCTGATTGGATCTGCGACTGGATCGAGTAAGCGTAATACGGCACGACGTCGGAGTAAGGTGATGTCGGCAGGTTGAGCATCGGTAAACAAGTCATGGGTATGTGCAAGATGCGATGCATAACGCCCCGAATGCTGCTGTTCTTGATCATGACTCATGTTCTTTTTATTGGGCTGAACCACAGGTAGCGTCAGATAAATCGTCATTTCACCACGGAAATTCAGATCATCAAGTAACAAAGGTTCCGGCAATAAATCTGTACTCGGTGCGTGATAAATCTCGCCGTCTTGCCAAATCATTTCAATGTTTTCGAGTGCCAGCACGTGAGTACCGAGTTGTAACTCGTCAAAACGCAGTTGCCGAATACCATATGCAAATGGAATGGTTGACCGAATGGTTTGATTCAGGCGCTGCTCATGATAGCTGTCCTGAATTTGAAAATGCTGTGGACGTAAAAACAATCCTTCGCCCCAGAGGATTTTTTCTGCTTTAAACATATGTTTTTACCCACATTTATTCATATTCATTTTGGGTTTGAACATCCAATGCATCATGTATTTGCTGAAGCGGATGTTCATCCTTAATCACTTGGGCCAGCCATTCGTGTAGCGGCATCTGACTCCATTTAATGGTTTTTTGCAGCATATAACTGACAGGGCTATGCGGTTCATTGGTTTGAAAATAGTCCGAAATTTGCTGTAGTACGCGAATGGCCTGTTCGCGGTTTTCAATATGGCTTTGAGCAACTGGCTGAAACTGTGAGGATACAGGCTGTGCTACAGGGTGGTTAGTTTGCTCTAAAGCGACAACATCATTGTGATTTTGATCAGATGTGGAGGAGGTAAATGAAATAGACGACGATGTTGTCTGTTTGCAGCGACTGGTTACAGTATGTTGTTGAGACTGGTCAGCATGTACGTCTTGGATCACTATAGAGGATACAGCATGGAATATAACGTGCAGGAGCAACCTCAATGATTCACATTCGTTCATTCAGATCTGGTGCATATGCACTTGGAAGCATGATACTACTTGCATTGAGTAGTGTTTCATTTGCCAGTTCAAATGAAGCATGGAAACAGCACGATCAAGCCATGAAAACAGCCTGTGTTAAGGCCAGTCAGCTTAAAAAGGTTAAACTGGTGAGTAATATCATGCTGTTTGATGATCGTGCGGGATATTCGGCCGTGCTGATGCAGGGAACTTTTCCTCAGGCACATATGAAAAATAAAACTGGTCAGGAACTCTGCCTATGGAATAAAACCACCAAAAAAGCGCATGTATCGGAATTTAATCGCACCAGCTAAGATGATGCCGATTCAATATTCTTCTTAAGAGCAGACCAGACTTTTTTCACGTGGTCACCGTACACGTGACGCGGTATCATAGCAGCGTTGACATGACGGGACGATATTATGAAGATTGTCGCAGATGAAAATCTTGCGTTTACAGATTATTTTTTTTCATCATTTGGAGAAATTCAGCATCGGGCAGGGCGCTTGCTCACTGCCGAAGATGTGCATGATGCACAGGCATTGATTGTTCGCTCCGTCACTAAAGTCAACGCCGCGCTTATTCAAGATAGTCAGTTACAGTTTGTTGGCAGCGCCACCATTGGGACAGATCATCTGGATACCGTAGCGCTCGATCGTCAAAATATTACATGGCGCAATGCACCCGGCTGTAATGCACAAGCAGTGGCCGAATATGTCATTACTGCGCTTTATCAGCTTGATAACACTGTACTCGATCAAGGTAAAAGCTTCCATTTAGGAATCTTGGGGTTAGGAAACGTAGGGCGCCGACTGGCATCGATGGCGCAGCAAATCGGCTGGACAGTGATGGGATATGATCCCTTTGTGCAACTCGACGGCATTCAAAACGTCAGTTTTGAGCAGTTGATTCAGCATAGTCACGCTATCTCTATTCATGTACCTTTAACCACGTCTGGAGCATATCCGACACAGCATCTGTTTAATCATGATGTATTTGTTCACATGCCACCAGATAGCATATTGATCAATAGTGCGCGGGGGCCGGTTGTTGAAGAAGCAGCATTAATTGCTGATCTTAAACGTACACAGCGCAAAGTTGTACTCGATGTGTTTGAGCATGAGCCTGAAATCTCAGAAGAGCTGCTTGATTTGGTGACATTGGTCACGCCCCATATTGCAGGCTATAGTCTAGAAGGCAAAGCCCGTGGTACACAAATGGTTTATGAGGCGTTTTGTAAGGTATTTGGCTTTGAAGCGACCAAGCGATTTGAAACCCAACTGCCTCAAGGCGATGCCTATTTCACAGAAAACACGCTGACTGAGGCATTAAAAGCCCATCTTCATCAGATCTACGATATCCAGCGTGATGATCAAAATTTAAGGGCGTGTCTAAAGGCGGGGCGGGTAGACCAGCAAGCCTTTGACCGACTTCGAAAAGAATATCCACTGCGCCGTGAATGGGCTGCACACGGAGGCCCTGTGGCATGAGTCAACGCTTTGAAAGTCAGACGGCTTTGCCTACTTGTTCAATTGAGGCACTTAAAGCACGCGCACAGCTCTACCGTACCATTCGAGAGTTTTTTGCCCAGCGCAATGTCATGGAAGTTGAAACGCCGATCGTATCTCAGGCAGGAGTTACTGATGTTCATTTGGCATCTGTGCAGGTGCAACGCCATATCGAAGGTCGTGTGCAGCAACAGTATTTACAAACCTCACCTGAGTTTGCCATGAAACGCCTGCTGGCTGCGGGGAGTGGTCCGATTTATCAAATCTGTAAGGTTTTTCGAGACGACGAGCATGGTCGCAAACACAACAGTGAGTTTACTATGCTGGAGTGGTATCGCCCCGGTCTAGATTTACGCGAGTTGATGCATGAAACGGCGGCGCTATTAAACGTGTGTTTAGCGCATCGTTTTGATGAAATTCGCCCACTGGTTTTAAGCTACAAACATGCATTTCAAGATCGTTTAGATATTAATCCTTTACAGGCAACGCTGGCACAATTAAAACAGACTGCACAACGTGTAGGATTGACGCTAGATTTAGGCGATGATCGTTTAGCCTACATGGATTTATTATTTTCACATTTTGTCGAGCCAAGTTTGGGCTTCGATACACCAATTTTCCTCACCGATTTTCCACCTGAAATGGCTTCTTTGGCCAAAGTACGTCTAGATGAAGACGGCGAAGAAGTTGCCGCACGCTTTGAAGTGTATATCGAGGGTTTGGAACTGGCTAACGCCTACGATGAATTGCTTGATGCATCGGTGCTCCGCGCACGTTTTGAAGCAGATAACCAAGAGCGAGACAAATTAGGCTTACAGGTGATGCCACTCGATGAGAACTTATTGGCAGCCTTAGCACATATGCCAGAATGCTCAGGCATTGCTTTGGGTATTGACCGTTTGTTAATGGTGGCCACTCAGAAGCTCAACATAGAACAGGTGATTGCTTTCCCTGCATCTAGAGCGTAAATAAAAAAAGCCGCGTTACGCGGCTTTTTTTATTTATATATTATTGTTCTTGCTGAATACCCGCGACTTTCCAGTCTTCTGTTGAACCCGCAGGCTTAACAAAGTGCCAGATCTCGGTAAACGGTTGTGGAAGACTGTTGAGATCTTCACTCACAGTACCTGTGAAGCGTACACTCACCACATATTGACCGTTTTCAGTCGCAGAATCGACGACCATTGCATTTAGGTTGCTAAACTCAGCAACGTCTTGGTCCTGATTGGCCAAAATGTCGTTGTACATCGATGCATACAATTCAGGCGTCAAGTAACGACGAATTTCTTCAACATTATTTGCAGAATTGACAGACTGAATATGGTTAAAACGTTGACGTGCAATACGCAAGAACGCTGCTGGTTCAGTACCATCCGGTAACTGACTACCGCTTTGTGTATAAGCACCACCAAACGGCGCTGCACTTGGTGCAGCTGAACCACCAACAGACTGACCAAAAATATTGGTGTTGTCACCGCCAGCTGCAGCGCGTGGAGCAGCAGGCGTAGAACTGTTGTTAAACGGTGAAGACCCGCTGTTGTTTGGTGCGTAAGGATTATTATTACCTGCTAATTTTTTTTTAGCACCGAAACGACGGAAAATAAAGAAAGCAATTGCAGCGATCAGCACAATCCAGATCCAGCCCGGTAGGCCGCCTTTTTTCTCTTCTTGCTGCTGTTGCTGAGCCTGAGTCGCTTGCTGTTCTGGCGATGTTGTATGTTTGTCATCAGCCATTGCATTGGCGGCAAGCGCACCCACCGCAGCACCCGCTACACCTGCAGCAACCACCGTCCCCACACCTGGGCCAGAACGTTGAGGTGTTCCCGCTGGCGCAGTTTGAGGCGCTGGCGTAACCTGACGAGGCTGTTGGTAAGATTGAGTCGGTGCCGCAGAGCGAGACATGCCGTGGCTTTTACCACCGCCCGCACGCTTTGCTTCTGCAAGAGGAGCAACAACTAAAGCAGCCATCATGATGCCTGTAATCAGGCCACGCTGTCTTACTTTCATTTAAAATTCCTGTATAAAAAATAAAAACAAAATAAAAAGAATCTAAGACTACATATATGCAGGCTTTTGAGGCGAATTTCAACACAAAAAAGATGTTTTTTATGTCGAAACATATTCGCGTCAAAAGATGCTCCAATTTTGTCTTATTCGGATAGCTCCATCGCAGTTTGCAAGGCCTCGTGCAAACGTGATACCGCAATCACCTGTACGCCCTCAATTGCTTTTTGCGGAGCATTACCTTTAGGCAAAATGACATGAGTAAATCCGTGTTTGACGGCTTCTTTTAAACGTTCCTGACCATTTGGAACCGGGCGGATTTCACCCGATAACCCGACCTCACCAAAAACGGCCAGTTGTTGTGGTAACGCCTTGGCTCTTAAGCTAGATGCACAGGCCAGCAACACAGCCAGATCCGAGCCTGTTTCGGTAATTTTTAATCCGCCGACCACATTCACATACACATCTTGTCCAGAGGTTTGCACACCGCCATGCCGATGCATCACTGCGAGCAGCATGTTTAAGCGGTTCTGCTCGAGGCCGAGTGCCACGCGTCGCGGTTGACCTTGTGCATCATCGACCAGTGCCTGAACTTCCACCAAGAGGGGGCGCGTGCCTTCGCGACTAATCATCACAATCGATCCGGGAATCGCTTCATTATAACGGCTTAAAAAAATGGCAGAGGGATTGGCCACTTCTCGTAAGCCCTTATCGGTCATCCCAAAAACGCCAAGCTCATTTACCGCGCCAAATCGATTTTTTACCGCACGAATCATGCGATAACGCGAATCGGATTGGCCTTCAAAATACAGCACACAATCGACCATATGCTCAAGCACACGTGGGCCTGCCAGTGCGCCTTCTTTAGTGACATGACCCACAATAAATAATGCGGTTCCGCTGTTTTTGGCAAAGCGAGTGAGAAGAGCAGCCGACTCGCGAATTTGTGAAACCCCGCCCGGTGCCGATTGCAGTGTTTCGGTATATAAGGTTTGAATCGAATCTAAAATGGCCACCACTGGGCGCTCTTGTGCCAAAATCTCACAAATTCTCTCGACACACGTTTCTGCCATGACTTTGAGCTGATCGGTAGGTAGATCTAAGCGTTGTGCCCGCAGTGCCACTTGCGACAGCGATTCTTCGCCTGTCACATAAAGTGCAGTACTGCTTTTGCTGGCCATGTGTGTGGCCGTTTGCAGCAAAATTGTGGATTTTCCGATCCCCGGGTCACCGCCAATTAAAACCACCGAACCTGTAACCAAACCGCCGCCAAGTACCCGATCAAATTCACTAATACCGGTAGCAACACGCGGTACATTCGAAACCGAAATTTTATTGAGCGTGGTAACAGTAGAGATTTCTCCTGCATATCCACCGAGTTTAGGTTTTGCCCGATGTGGTGTTACGCTTTCCAATCGGACTTCAGTCAAGCAATTCCATTCTCCGCATTCAGAGCATTGGCCTGCCCATTTAGAATGATCTGCACCACATTGTTCACAGCGATAGACACTTTTGATTTTTGCCATATTTAAAAATTGAAAATTTTCGATAAAGAAGTTAAAACAGAAGGAAGTACAAAATATCGCGTGTACACCCAATTTTAATAAGGCCACATAAACAAGCGAGTTTTGTATTTGACTGATTAAAGGGAAGTGATCAGGAAAATAACATGATAAGGAATTTTTGCACAATCGTTGAAATTGGATTTTTCTCGATCGTTATCATTCTGTTTGCGCTTCCATGGAGGAACTTTGAGCAACTGTATCGACGTTTGTCATAACCTGATAAGACTCTGGCATAGTTATTGCTCTTGCTCAAAGACATGAAAACAGGTCATTGAATCTGTTTTTCAAAAAAATAAATAAATTTGCAAGGTTGATGTATATGAGTGCAGCTGAAATTGTCGATTGGGTCAATAGTATTATTTGGAGTCCGGCACTGATTTATTTGTGCTTGGGCGCAGGGTTGTTTTTTTCGATTTTGACGCGATTTGTACAGGTGCGACAAATCAAAGAGATGGGCCGTTTATTGGTGAATGGTTCATCATCGGCACAGGGAATTTCATCATTTCAGGCGCTTTCTGTGTCGCTCTCAGGGCGTGTGGGTGTAGGTAATATTGCTGGTGTTGCCGCTGCAATTGGATTTGGTGGTCCTGGTGCGGTGTTTTGGATGTGGGTGGTGGCTTTTCTAGGCGCGAGTACTGCCTATGTTGAATCGACACTTGGACAAATCTATAAAGTTGAATATCAAGGACAATATCGCGGCGGCCCGGCATTTTATTTCGATCGTGGTTTGGGCCAACGCTGGCTGGGGGTTTTATTTGCCATTGCCGCGTTGGTGTCTTGCGGATTATTTTTACCGGGAATTCAGGCCAATGCAGTAGGAAATGCCTTTACTCAGATTACAGGAGAAGGGGCGATTGTTTTTGGTCAGGTAGGAACCTATAAACTTCTGGCATTGGTGGTCATTGTTAGTTTACTGGCCGTGATTATTTTTGGTGGGATTAAGCGTATTGCTCGTTTTGCCGAATTTGTGGTGCCGTTTATGGCGCTTGGTTATATCTTGATGGCTTTAGTGATTGTGTTTATGAATCTTGAAGCCTTACCGGGTGTGATCAAAATGATTTTTGCAGATGCATTCAGCCCGATGGCCGGATTAGGTGCGGCAATTGGCTGGGGGGTGAAGCGTGGGGTTTATTCCAACGAAGCAGGTCAGGGAACCGGTCCGCATGCAGCCGCTGCGGCAGAAGTGCAGCATCCGGCACAACAGGGGTTTGTACAAGCATTTTCGATTTATGTAGATACCTTGTTTGTCTGCTCTGCAACTGCTTTTATGATTTTGATTACGGGCATGTACAATGTACAAGGAACTTTAGAAGCTGGTCAGTTCATTATACAAAACGTCACTTCAACCGCAGAAATTGGTTCACCTGCCTTTACTCAAATGGCCGTTAGTACCGTATTTGGTGGCTTTGGGCAGATCTTTGTTGCACTTGCCGTATTCTTTTTTGCCTTTACAACCATTGTTGCCTATTACTACATCGCGGAAACCAACATCACCTATTTAAGTTACATCACCAAAACACCTTCGCTACTGTTTCTAACCAAGTGTTTTATCATTCTTTCGGTTGCTTATGGCGTCATGAGTGCCACAGGCTACATTTGGGGAATTGGGGATATCGGTGTCGGACTTATGGCATGGATTAACATTATCGGGATTATTGTGACCTATTTTGTCTGGAAACCGACCATCAAGGCGCTACGAGACTATGAAGAGCAACAAAAAGCAGGTGTAAAAGAATATACCTTCGATCCAATTAAACTCGGTATTAAAAATGCCACTTACTGGGAAGAACGCTTAAAAACCAAAAATGCTTTAGAGGCGCAAGCTCAAAACGCATCGTCGAAAAAGACCGCAACCTAACATGCCACTCAATTTAAATTCACGTTTTTTGAAGACTCAGGTGTCGAAAAATGTGAATTGTATTGCTTCTACCTTATGCGTATGATCGAAAACGAGTGTACGCACACATGCGTGGCGTTATACAACTACGCAATCGCCAAGCAGAACGTTTATCAAAATCATTCAGTTGAATAAGATGCCATAAAATGGTGCGGAATTGTTTTTGAGCAGACCCTGCTTTGGCTCTATAAAAATACTGGAGTGTTTTGTACCAATGTCGAATTACAACCACGACTCATCTTCTGGAGAACATGAGTTATCACGAAGCCTTTCTAATCGGCATTTGCAACTGATTGCAATTGGCGGTGCAATTGGAACAGGTTTATTTATGGGCTCTGGTAAAACCATTAGTCTTGCCGGCCCATCGATCTTATTTATTTATCTGATCATTGGAGTGATGGTCTTTTTCGTCATGCGTGCGCTAGGCGAATTGTTGCTCTCCAATCTTCAATATAAGTCTTTTATCGACTTTACCACTGATTTGATTGGCCCTTGGGCAGGATATTTTGTGGGCTGGACCTACTGGTTGTGCTGGATTACCATCGGTATCGCCGACTTATCTGCGATTATTTATTATTTGCAGTTTTTTAATAACGGTCTTCCTTTTACACCAACCGAAGGCGCCATGATCAGTATTGCGGCGATTATCTTCATCATGGGGCTGAACCTCATGACCGTAAAACTGTTTGGTGAGCTTGAGTTCTGGTTTGCCATGATCAAAATTACTGCGATTGTGGTCCTGATTTTGGTCGGACTCTGGATGATCTTCACGGGCTTTACCTCGACCAGTGGTGAAGTGGCATCATTTACGCATTTGTGGGCCAATGGTGGCTTCTTCCCAACGGGTATGCACGGTTTCTTGGCAGGCTTCCAGATTGCGATCTTTGCCTTTGTTGGGGTAGAGCTCGTGGGCACCACTGCGGCTGAAACCAAAAATCCGGAACGTAATTTGCCTAAGGCAGTCAATTCCATCCCGATTCGAATCATTATTTTCTATGTACTTGCCCTGTTGATTGTGATGTCGGTAACACCATGGAATAAGATTGATCCAAACATCAGCCCGTTTGTAAATCTGTTTAGTCAGGCAGGCATTGCAGCAGCGGCAATTATCATGAACTTGGTGGTCTTGTCTTCGGTGATGTCATCGATGAACAGCGGTGTATTCTCTACCAGTCGCATGCTATTTGGTTTGTCTAAAGAACATCAGGCACCTCAACCTTTTGGTACGCTCAATAAAGGTCGTGTTCCTGCAAATGCATTGTATTTTTCAACGGTGTGTTTGTTGCTCGGTGCAGCGCTGCAATATTTTGTACCCAATACCGTTGAAGCTTTTACACTGGCGACTACGCTATCGACCATTTTGTTTATTTGTGTGTGGCTGATGATTATCTGGAGCTACATGGTCTATTACAAAACCCGTCCAGAGTTACATGCCAAATCTATTTTCAAATTACCTGGCGGTTTGTTTACCTGCTGGGTGGTGATCATTTTCTTTATTGGAATGATTTATGTGCTGTCATTAGAGCCAGACACCATGAAAGCCTTGATGGTCAGCCCAATCTGGCTGGTTATTTTGGTGATTGGTTACTTTGGTTTTTACAAGCCTCGATTGAAATCCAAGAAATAATTAAAAAAACGCCAGTCAATGACTGGCGTTTTTTTTCGCTTCCTTTTAAGCTTGGTGCTTTTGTACTTTGGTCCTGTGCTGGATCACGGTATAATTATTCAAATTTTTTGAGTAGGTGATCAGATGCGCCGTTTCATTTGCTACACAAGTTTACTCACCATGAGTCTGGCTATGCTGGGCTGTGGTCAAACGGGTGCATTACATTTGCCATCCGATCCAAATTACGACAAACGTGCAAAATATTTGCTGTATTCACAGCCTCAGTCTGACAAAACCTCGAAAGACAAAACTTCGACTCCTGATCATTCAGCGTCTTCTCAGCCAGTTCCTTCTTCACCTTAAGCTTTAAAAATAAGGATGCATTCATGAGTTTCTCCCGCATTAATGGGATATTGCATGCCGAGCAATGTTCACTTCAGCAGCTCGCGCAGCAATTTGGTACGCCACTTTATGTTTATTCAAAGACAGCCTTTGAAAAACATTATCAAGATCTGGATCGTGCCTTTGATTTTATTGATCATCAAATCTGTTTTGCGGTGAAATCAAACTCTAATTTGGCGGTACTGAATGTTTTGGCAAAACTGGGTTCAGGTTTTGATATTGTAACCGGTGGCGAACTCGCACGTGTATTGGCTGCGGGCGGTGATCCAAGCAAAATCGTATTTTCTGGTTTGGGTAAATCTGAGGCCGATATTCAAAAAGCACTTGAGGTCGGCATTGCGTGTTTTAATGTTGAGTCTTATGCCGAGCTTGACCGTATTCAAAAGGTTGCAGCGAGCCTCAACTTACGTGCACCCATTTCATTGCGCGTTAATCCCGATGTCGATGCCAAGACACATCCTTATATTTCAACGGGTTTAAAAGAAAACAAATTTGGTATTCCAAGTGATACCGTATTTGAAACGTATCAATATGCAGCCTCTCTGTCTCATTTAGATGTAGTTGGAATCGATTGTCATATTGGTTCACAGTTGACCGAAACCAAACCGTTTGTAGATGCTTTAGATCGCGTGATTGTGATGATCGAGCAGCTTAAATCGCTGGGAGTTGAGATCAAGCACATCGATATCGGTGGTGGTTTGGGAGTCTGTTACAAAGACGAGACACCGCCAACCGCTGCAGAGTACGCTGCTGCACTCAAGCCTGCGCTACAAAAACTTGGGCTTAAAGTATATATGGAACCAGGTCGTAGCATTAGTGCCAATGCGGGTGTGTTATTGACCAAAGTTGATTTGCTCAAGCCAACCAATCACCGTAACTTTGCCATTATTGATGCAGCCATGAATGACTTGATTCGTCCGTCATTGTATGAAGCATGGATGGATATTCAGTCTGTTTCAGCGTCATCGGATGCTGAAGAAAAAACTTGGGATATCGTTGGGGCAATTTGCGAAACAGGTGATTTTCTGGGTAAAGACCGAAGCCTTGCACTTAAAGAAAATGACGTGCTGGCGGTGATGGGCGCAGGTGCTTATGGCTTTGTGATGAGTTCAAACTACAACACCCGTGGCCGTGCCGCAGAAGTGATGGTGGCAGGTAATGCCGCACATTTGATTCGTGAGCGTGAAACCATCGAGTCGTTGTGGGAAAAAGAACGTTTGCTGCCAGAGGGTTAAGACATGTTACTTGAATTTACCAAAATGCATGGTCTGGGCAATGACTTTGTTGTGCTCGATTTAATTAGCCAACGTGCTTACTTAGACACCACCACCATCCAGCGTATGGCAGATCGTCATTTTGGTATTGGCTTTGATCAATTATTGATTGTCGAGCCACCAGATGATCCGCAAACCGATTTTAAATATCGCATTTTCAATGCAGATGGTTCGGAAGTGGAGCAGTGCGGAAATGGTGTGCGTTGTTTTGCCCGCTTTGTACATGAGCGACAACTCACCAAAAAAACCAAAATCAGAGTGCAAACCAAAGCGGGAATTGTTGAACCAGAACTTGGCCCTAATGGCTGGGTACGCGTCAATATGGGTTATCCTAAGTTTCATCCACAGGATATTCCATTTCTGACAGAAGAACTGGATGCCTTGTATACGCTTCCATTAGCCAATGAGCAAAGCTTAAAAATTGATGTCGTCAATATGGGAAATCCGCATGCGGTGACCATTGTGCCGGATATCTTGACAGCCGATGTTGCAGGCATGGGGCCACAAGTCGAAGCGCATGTGCAATTTCCACAGCGTGTCAATGCGGGTTTTATGCAGATTTTGGATGAAAAGCATGTGCGCTTGCGTGTGTTTGAGCGTGGTGTGGGCGAAACGCTTGCTTGCGGTACGGGTGCATGTGCGGCAGCCGTAAGTGGTATGCGTCGTGGTTTACTGGCAAATTCGGTAGAAGTCGAGCTGGCGGGTGGAAAGCTTCAAATCGAGTGGCAAGAGGGTGATGTGGTCTGGATGACAGGGCCAACAGCCACAGTCTATGAAGGACGCCTTGATTTACGTTACTTTCAAACCTGATCTATAAAATACCAAGAAAGCACGCTTAGACTGGGCGTGCTTTTTTTATGCTGAAATATGGCATATTTTAAATTTAATCGATTGAATAAATCAAAAAAAATGACCACACAATTAATTTTTTTACCCGGTGCATCGGGCAGTACACAATTTTGGCAGCCTTTAATTCACTATTTAGGTTTAAACGATATAAGCAAAATAATTGCTTATCCGGGATTTGGCTGTGAACCGGCTCAAGACACGATCACCGATTTTGATACGCTAACTGAGTATGTGCTGGCGCAAATTGATACGCCGTCTATTATTATTGCTCAATCGATGGGAGGAATTTTTGCGGTTCAGGCCGCACTCGAAAAAGCGGAAATGGTCAAAGGCTTGGTGTTGATTGCCACTTCGGGTGGTCTGGATTTGAGTGGTTTTGATGTTGAAGACTGGCGAAGTGCTTATCAAGAACATTATTTAAATTATCCAGACTGGTTTGTTCATACACGAGTCAATCATGAGCATCGTTTACATGACATTCAGCAATCCGTACTTCTGATCTGGGGAGATCAAGATCGTATCAGTCCGGTATCCGTCGGGGTACATTTACAGCACTTGTTCCCCGCTGCGAATCTACTTGTGGTACCAGAAGGTGATCATGCACTGGCCGAGCAGCAAGCGAGTAAGATTGCTCCGCCGATTTTACAATTTATCAAGCAGTTGGATTAGCGTTTACTCAAAACGAGTTTGAGGGCAAATATCAGGAAGATACTGCCTGTAACACGATCTAAACCACGCACAAATTTGGGTTGTTTTAAAAAGCGAGAAATAGGTTGCATTGCCCAAATCAACAGCATTGACCAGATGGTACCGATCAAAACATGCAACATCACCAGCCCCATAATCCATGAAAATGCAGCGGCTTCTGCGGGAATAAACTGAGGCAAAAAAGAAAGATAGAAAACCCCAATTTTGGGATTAAGTAAGTTGCCCAGAAAACCTTTAAAAAATGCATTCTGGCGTAGTGCAAAACTAGGGGGAATGTTTGAAGTCACTTGCCCCAGATGATGGCGAGGTTTGAAGAGCATATTTAGCCCAAGCCAAGCTAAATAAGCCGCACCAACCCATTTCAATACACTAAAAGCCATTGCCGAAGCCATGAATAACGCGCCTAATCCACATGCAACTACGAGCCCCCACACGATACAGCCTGTACTAATCCCAAGCGCTGCATGAAAGGCGCTGGATTTTCCTTCTAGTGTTGCGGTACGAATAATCAATGTCGTATCCAACCCCGGCGTAATTGTAAGTATGCTAATGGCAACTAAATAAGAAACCAGCAGAGTCGTCATGGCAACAAAGTTTCTCTCAGAGTGATCAATGAATTGTATACTAAGTTGCATTGATCGATGAGTTGTTAGTGGTCGTTTTTAAGCGGTTTTATATTCGGCAGTTTCAGTCATCACCAAAGTTAAATTGATTAAAATTAAGGAAGACACGTTTGGCGTTTGAACAGCAGTTACTGGGCATGTGGCTCAAGGAAAAACAACTTCAGAACCATTCTGAGCATACACTGCGTGCTTACCATCGTGATTTAACTCATTTCTTAATGTTTTGCACAGAGAAAAAACTCAGTCTTGGCAATATCGAAGCGGCGGATTTAAGAGAATATCTTGCACATCGTGTTGAACACGATCATTTAAGTTCAGCGAGTTTACAGCGTCATCTCACCTCGATTCGCCAGTTTATGAAATGGGCGCAGCAGTCGAACCATTTAAGCCATAATCCTGTCGATGATTTTAAACTTAAACGCAAATCGCGACCATTGCCGGGCTTGGTCGATATCGAAACTGTGCTGCAGATTTTAGATCAACCTGCACCAAGTGATGCTGTTGATCAGCAGCTATGGCTTAGAGATAAAGCCATGCTTGAATTGCTCTATTCAAGCGGCTTGCGTCTGGCCGAGTTGCAAGGACTTGAACTCCGTGATCTCGATTTTCAACGTCAATTATTACGTGTGACCGGTAAAGGCAATAAAACACGCGTCGTCCCGTTTGGTCAAAAGGCAAAGGACAGTATCATGGCATGGCTGAAAGTATATCAGCTTTGGAAGGGGCATTTCGAGCCACATGATCCACTTTTTGTGTCGCAAAAAGGGGGCGTACTTTCACCGCGACAAATCGAAAATCGGGTGAAGTTTCAGGCCATTCGTGCAGGCGTCAATGTCGATTTACATCCCCATTTACTTCGGCATTGCTTTGCCAGTCATATGCTCTCGGCCAGTCGGGACTTGCGCTCGGTTCAAGAAATGCTGGGCCATTCTAACTTAAGTACCACTCAAATTTATACGCATGTTGATTTTGACCATTTGGCGCAGGTGTATGACCAGGCGCATCCTCGTGCGCAGAAGCCAGATAAATCGAGATAAGTTGAAGAAAAATGACAATCCAAAATATGACTTCCGAGTCGCTTTAACACTCGCTTACTCGAATGACATCTTTGATCTAGGCAGTCAATCAATTTCAAAATGATGAAGAAGTGAGCTTTTTTACATAAATTAACCAAACTATCAGGCACGCTGATGAAACAAATCAAATAAAAACATAATATAAATCAATAAGTAAAAAATAATTAAAAATACTGTAAATTCAATAACAAAACATTTAGATTAGAAAAAATGAACTGTGGATTCCACAGTTTTATTGCAGATTTATCTTGGCGGCTGTAATTGTGACTTGACCGAAATGCCAAACACATAGCAAGATAAAGCACCTAAAAAATTTATATTGAAGCGTTACTATAATGCTTCTGAACATTTACTTGCTGAAACAGCCGAGGATTACATGAAGGCTCTTGTTGCTGTAAAACGTGTGGTTGATGCCAACGTTAAAGTTCGCGTTAAGCCGGACAATACTGGGGTTGACCTAACCAACGTAAAAATGTCAATTAACCCATTCTGTGAAATCGCAGTGGAAGAAGCGGTTCGTTTAAAAGAAAAGGGAACTGTATCTGAAATTATTGTGGTTTCAATTGGCCCGAAAGAAGCGCAAGAACAAATCCGTTCTTCAATGGCTTTGGGTGCAGACCGTGGTATCTTGGTTGAAACATCTGATGATATTGGCGCACTTGAAGTGGCTAAAATTCTTAAAGGTGTGGTAGACGCTGAAAAGCCAGAACTGATCTTATTGGGCAAACAAGCCATTGATGATGATTCAAACCAAGTGGGTCAGATGCTCGGTGCACTTTTGAATGCAGGTCAGGGTACCTTTGCATCAGAAGTGAAAGTAGACGCGGGTAAAGTTCAAGTTACACGCGAGATCGACGGTGGTTTGCAAACCGTTGAACTGACGCTACCTGCGATTGTGACTGCCGACCTTCGTTTGAATGAGCCACGTTATGCGGCGCTTCCAAACATTATGAAAGCACGTAAAAAACCGCTTGAAACCAAATCTCCAGCAGATTATGGCGTAACAGCGACCACCAAACTCAAAACCGTTAAAGTTGAAGCACCAGCAGAGCGTAAAGCAGGTGTTCAAGTGAAATCGGTAGATGAGCTTGTTGAAAAGTTAAAAAATGAAGCGAAAGTGATCTAATACGGAAGGATAAAATCATGAGTATTTTAGTTATCGCTGAGCACGACAATAAGACACTTAACGGTGCAACTTTGAATGTTGTGGCTGCAGCACAAAAAATCGGTGGTGATATTGCTGTATTGGTTGCAGGCGCTGGTGCTCAGGCTGTTGCAGACGCGGCAGCAAAAATTGCGGGTGTCAGCAAAGTTCTTCTTGCAGACAACGCCGTGTACGAACACCAATTGGCTGAAAACGTTGCACAGCTTGTGGCTGATGTAGCGAAATCAGGTTATAAGCATGTTTTGGCAGCATCAACGACTTCAGGTAAAAACATTCTGCCACGCGCAGCGGCTTTACTTGATGTCAGCATGATCTCCGACATTATTGCAGTTGAATCTGAAAATACGTTTAAGCGTCCAATCTACGCTGGTAATGCGATTGCAACAGTTCAATCTGAAGAATCAATTATCGTGGCGACCGTTCGTGGTACTGCATTTGATGCAGTGGCAAGCGAAGGTGGCTCTGCTGCAATCGAAGCAGTCGGTGAGGCAGCCAATGCAGGCGTTTCAACTTTTGTAAACGAAGAAATTGTGAAACTGGATCGTCCAGAGTTGACTGCAGCACGTATCGTGGTGTCAGGTGGCCGTGGTGTGGGTTCAGGTGAGAACTATCACAAGGTTCTCGATCCATTGGCAGATAAACTAGGTGCAGCGCAAGGTGCTTCTCGTGCGGCTGTAGATGCCGGTTTTGTACCAAACGATTATCAAGTAGGTCAAACGGGTAAAATCGTAGCACCAGATCTTTATCTTGCTGTTGGTCTGTCAGGTGCGATTCAGCATTTGGCGGGTATGAAAGATTCTAAAGTCATTGTTGCAATCAACAAGGATGAAGAAGCACCAATCAACAGTGTTGCTGACTACTGGCTAGTTGGTGACTTGAACACTGTTGTACCAGAATTGGTATCTAAGCTCTGATCAGCGCTTTAATTGGATCTGAAAACCTCAGCATTTGCTGGGGTTTTTTATTTGATCAATCCTGCCAAATTTAGCGTGAGTTGTTTTAGGAAAAGCGTGACCATTTACTAAAAAAGTCATGTAAAAAACCAGACTGAGAATACGGTTGTCTATTTTTAAATCAGTATAAAATTAAATCTGTAAATAATCTGTAAATTATATAAATATAAAAGCCAGATCACGGCGAGATCGTACATTCAGAAGCAGAATTATGCTATCATTTGCCGCTGTATTTTTTATTTTTAGTTCAGCTTTTTTGAGCTGAATTTTATTGCAAGATCAAGACATATTGCAGCAAGTTTAGCGCTTGCTGTCTACAAGGAGTATGCATGAGCGTATCGGAAATCCGACCGATTGCCATTGAGGACGAACTCAAGCATTCATATCTAGATTATGCGATGAGCGTAATTGTATCGCGTGCATTGCCAGATGTACGTGATGGCCTTAAGCCAGTGCATCGTCGTGTGCTTTATGCCATGCACGAGCTCGGCAATGACTATAACAAAGCCTATAAAAAGTCAGCACGTGTTGTGGGTGATGTGATCGGTAAGTACCACCCGCACGGTGATACTGCTGTATACGACACAATCGTGCGTATGGCACAAGATTTTAGTCTACGTTATCTGTTGGTCGATGGTCAGGGTAACTTTGGCTCTGTGGACGGCGACAGTGCAGCAGCGATGCGTTATACGGAAGTGCGTATGACCAAGCTGACACATGAGCTTCTGGCAGATCTTGAAAAAGACACCGTGGACTGGGTGGATAACTACGACGGTTCAGAGCGTATTCCAGATGTGTTGCCAACGCGCATTCCAAACCTGCTCATCAATGGAGCAGCAGGGATTGCCGTCGGTATGGCGACCAATATGGCACCGCACCATCTAAATGAAGTGATTCATGCCTGTCTAGCTTACGCAGACAACCCGAATATCTCCATTGAAGGCCTGATGGAACATATCACCGGTCCAGACTTTCCGACAGGTGGTATCATCTATGGAAAATCAGGCATCGTCGATGCTTACCGAACAGGTAAGGGGCGTTTGCATATTCGCGGTAAATATCATTTTGAAGAAGATGAAAAAACCGGACGTACCACCATTGTCTTTACGGAAATTCCGTATCAGGTCAATAAGGCACGTGTGATTGAGCGTATTGCCGAATTAGTCAAAGAGAAAAAGCTTGAAGGTATTTCGGAGCTTCGCGACGAATCCGACAAAGAAGGCATGCGTATCGCGATTGACTTGAAACGCGGTGAAAACGCGGAAGTGATCGTCAATAACCTGTTTTTGAATACCCAGCTAGAAAACTCATTCAGCATCAATATGGTGTGTCTGGACAACGGACAACCGAAGTTGATGAACCTGAAAGACATCATTGCGGCATTTATCCGTCATCGTCAAGAAGTGGTAACACGCCGTACCATGTTTGAACTGCGTAAAGCGCGCGAACGTGGTCATATTTTGGAAGGCTTAACGGTTGCCTTAGCCAATATTGATAACATCATCGAGACCATTAAAACCTCGGCGAATCCGGCTGAAGCACGTGAACGCCTTTTGGCGGGCGAGTGGGCTGGTGGCGGTGTGATTGCCTTGCTCGAAAAAGCAGGTTCGGTTTCGGTTCGTCCAGATGAAATTGAGGGTGAAGATCCAGCGCGCCCATTTGGTTTATCTGACCAGATCTACCGCTTGTCACCAACGCAAGTGGGTGCAATTCTTGAGCTTCGCTTGCATCGTTTAACAGGCTTAGAGCAAGACAAACTCCACGCCGAATACAGCGAAATTTTGGCTCAAATTGCCGAGCTGACAGCAATTTTAAACGACTTTAATCTGTTGATGACCGTGATTCGTGAAGAGCTTGCGCTGATTTTACAACAGTATGGTGATGAACGTCGTACTCAGATTGTCGAATCACGTATTGATTTCTGTCGTGAAGATTTGATTCCAGAAGAGCAGGTGGTATTGACCGTTTCACAAACGGGTTATGCCAAAACACAGCCATTGTCAGACTATCAGGCGCAGCGCCGTGGTGGACGTGGTAAATCTGCAACCTCAATGAAAGATGACGATATAATCCAGCATTTGATTGTGGCATCGAATCACGCGACCGTGCTGTGCTTTACCAATGTGGGTAAAGTGTACCGTTTGAAAGTGTTTGAAGTGCCGCAAGCATCGCGTGGTGCAAAAGGCCGTCCTATGGTCAATTTGCTGCCATTAGATGCCAATGAAACCATCACTGCAATTTTACCGCTGACTGAATTCCCAGAAGACCATTATGTCTTTATGGCAACAGCTTCAGGTACGGTAAAACGTGTAGAACTTGAGCAGTTTGCCAATATCCGCTCAAACGGCTTACGTGCCATCGAGCTCAATGAAGAAGATACCTTGATTGGTGTAGCCATTACCGATGGTCAACAGCAAATCATGCTGTTTTCTAATGAAGGTAAGGCCATTCGTTTTGCAGAAACCGATGTGCGTGCCATGGGACGTACCGCAAAAGGTGTACGCGGTATGCGCGTGACGCTGGCTGCTGCTGTAGATAGTGAAGATGCAGAACTCGATACCGATGAAGCAGATGATTCAGATGATTCTAACGATTCAAATCTGGTGAGTCGCATTGTGTCATTGGTGGTTGTACCTGAAACCGGTGAAGTGCTGTGTGCCAGTGCCAACGGCTATGGTAAGCGTACACCAGTAAATGACTTCCCAACCAAAAAACGTGGCGGCAAGGGCGTGATTGCAATCAAGACCTCCGAGCGTAATGGTGAATTGGTAGGCGCTGTTTCAATTGATGAAACCAAAGAGCTGATGTTGATTTCAGATGGCGGAACCTTGGTACGTACCCGTGCCGCCGAAGTTGCAATGACAGGCCGTAATGCACAGGGTGTTCGCTTGATCCGTCTCAGCGATGCAGAAACCTTGGTGGGTGTGGTATCCATTGAGGCTGTGGAAGATGAAGATGATCTGATTGAAGATCTTGAGACTCAAGCATCAGATGCAGTAGAGCAAGCAGATATCGAGTCTGATACAGCAAATCAAAGTGTTGCAAATGACTTAGAGAGCAATGATCAAGCTTAACCATCTTGATATGTAAAAAAAGGAAGCTTTGGCTTCCTTTTTTTATGAATGTCGATTGTGCGTGCGATGAACCCACCGATAGTAAGCCAATGCTAAAAAGATTACGGTCATGAGCATCAATATCATAAGTTTGGGCATGACAGCACTTAAATGAACCCCCATTTGATTGAGCTGTACAAATAGCTGTACTGCATGCGTAGATGGCAGCAACGCACTAAAAATCTGCATCCATTGAGGCATGGCCTGTATCGGCCAGGCGGTTCCAGTGAGTAAAAACAATGGAATAGAAGTAAAAACCAGAAAATGTCCGGCACGTTCGCTCATATCGAGTAAAGAACCAAAAAGCAGACCCAAGCTGACAATACAACTCACAAAGATTGGAACCGCAACCAGCATGCCCCAGAAATTTCCGCCATGCGGATAATCATTTTTCCAAAACACAAAGCCAAACATATACAGACAGCCTAGGCAGCCAATGGTAAAAAAGCTGGCAAATATTCCCCAAAACTGACTCGATGTGGGCTGATACCGTTCTTCTTTATATCCTCCAAGTAACATACCTAAACCCAGTGCAATGGTTTGATGAATAATCAGCGGTGCGACGGCGGGAAATACATAGCTCCCATAGCCTGAAAGCGTGTTGAAAAGCGGAATCTGATGAATCGAAAGCGCCGGTTTAAAATGCGTAATCTGACCAAATTTTTCGGCATATTCGGCAATCACTTGTTCGATAGAGAGCGCCAGTCCTAAACCAATTTCTTTGATTTTTAAAAAATATGCAGCACTGATATAAAGTCCTACACCGCCCATTTCACCACGTCGAACACTCATACTTAATTGATCAGGCAGATACAAAATTCCATCTGCTTTCTGGTTTTTAACCATTTGCTCTGCTTCAAGAAAGTTTGTCGTGGTTGCAATAATCTTGATTTTAGGGCTATTTGCGACTTGACTAATGATAGTTGAGGTTAAAGCACTTTGTTCTTCATCCACAATCACAATGGGGAGTGATTCGGCGTGTTCTGCCTTATACGCAGTGGGGTAGAAGAAGCTGTAAAAAAACACTGACAACACAACAGTCGTCAAAATTGAGGAATTTTTTGCAATTTCTTTAAACGTGTGCAGATAATAAAACCAGAATTTTTTCATGAGAGCGCCTCCTGCACACGTTTTTTAAGCAAGCGACTCGACACCAAAAAATAAAAAATACAGTAAAACAGCAAGATCAGAAGGGGCGATAATGAAATGGAAACATCACTTCCAACCACCCATTGCTCGGTTTGAAGCTTTGCGTACGGTGTATATGGAATAATCATGGACCAAAATTGTGTAAAAATCGGTGCATTGTTCAGTGGTAAAGTAACGCCTGCAAAACTTAAGGATGATCCGCCATAAACGGCAATAAATCCAAAGGTTCGGCCCATATTTTGCGATGCAATCATAACGGTTGCGCTAATCATGGCATATGCGAAATAAAGTAAAAACTGTGCCATTAAAAGCAGGCTCAAACTGCCCGCAACAAACCAGCCACGAACCACAATCAGCCAGAACATCCATAGCCATGTCCAAGCACAAAAAATCACGACATAGAGTAAAGTTTTGGCAAGTAGCATTTTCATGGCATTGTCAGGTGCGCTCCATTGCGTCAGCGTGCCCCGTTTAAATTCCTGACCAATTGCAAATGCAACGCAGCAACACAGCAATAAATGCAAAATCGCGGGTACCATGAAGGGCTCTAGATAAAACTCATAGCTTAAGCTAGGGTTGTAAAGTGTTGAGACTTTGACATGCGGTGTGGGCAGGTCAATGGCAGGCAATAATGCTGAAAAATAGTGTTCACCACCAAACTCGCCCATAGCATTGAGTGTGCTGATGAGCATGGCACTTGAAATGGTGTTGCCAATACTAAAAAATGACTGATTAAACGCCACACTAATCTGTGCATCTTGTGCATTCACTAAACGCTGTTCTGCACCTTCTGGAATATGTACATATCCCCAAATTTGGGTTTTGTTTACGAGTTCCTCAGCCTCAGACGTATTGGTTAAAACGTATTTCAAATCTAGGGTGGGATTATGGCGTAAATCCTGTTCGATGATGCGACTCAGCTGGCTATGATCTTGGTCAATAAGTGCAATGGGAAGATGATCGGGTTTTCCCTGATAAAACATACTTGCAAACAGCACCACAACACATAGGGGGGCGAGTGTAACCATCGCCAAATCCCATTTGTTTTTGAGCAGATAAATGCACTCACGCCAGAAACAGGCCCACATATCAATTGGCCTCAACTACATCAAAAATCACACTCATACCCACTTTTAAATCAGCTGCTGCTTCTGTGGGTTTAAGATGAAGCTTAAAGCTACGGATATCGTAACCGCCGGTTTGTCGCGTGGTTTTAATGGTGGCAAACTCACCTTCGGCATCGATGTGTTGAATATTAAAATTGATCTTTTTATCAAGTGCGGGTACATATCCCTGAAGTGTTTTTTGCTGATAGACACTTCGATACTGATCTTCCCGGACATTTAAACTGACCCAGCGTTCGTCATCCTCTAACAAACTGACCACAGGCACTGCGGCAGCGACCAACTCCGAGGGTTTCCCATAAATTTTGGAAACAGTGCCGTTTATTGGGGAGTAGAGTTTGGTTTCAGTTTCTAACGATTCAGCTTCACCCAGCGCAGCACGTGCAATATCGACCTGTGCATCTGCCATCGATTTTTGTTGTGGCGTACTGCCACGCTTGGCACGTGCATACTGTTGATACGCGGCTTCGCTTAAAGCTCGGGCAGAGCGCTGTGCTGCGAACATTTCATCGCGACGCTGACGTGAAATGACGCCTTCTTTGTAGAGTGTTTCACCACGACGATACGTGGTTTCAGCCAATTCCGCCTGAGCTTTTACACTTTGCCAGTTGGCATATAAGGTATCAATATTTTCTTCTTGAGAACCGCGCTCTGCTGTCGATTGAAGTGCTAAAGCCGATTGTAAAGCGGCTTGCGCTTGCTGCTTTTTGGCTTCTATCTCAGGACTAACCAAGCGAGCAAGTGCCTGACCTTTCTTAATATTCTGGCCTTCTTCGACAAAGATTTCCGCAATACGACTAGGCACTTTGGTGGTGACGTAAAGCGTTTCGGCTTCAACGCGACCTTGTAATGCTACGCTACGAGGCTGATACGCTTTCCATAAACCATAAATAATCAGTCCAATGATGAGCAATAAAATGATCAAACCAATGATTTTTACGGCGCGCTTAGGGCCATGTGGTGTCTGTTTTTGCTGGGATCCGGTGGTCGTTGCCGACTCAGAGGCAGAGGGCACCGGATGTTCAGTGTCAGAAGACGATTGATCTGTCGGCATGATGTCCTCGTAATTAATAAATATATACTGTATTAGGCTGATTTAAATACGTTTTAAACTGACTAATCGAGCCATGACTTTGGAGCAGCGTGGCCAGAGAGAGCACGTATTTATAAGCATTGATGGCCATTTCTGTATCAATCACTTGCACAGCATTTTGTGCATCAATCACTTGATTGGCCGTTCCCATGTTTTCTCTAAATGAAAGCTCTTGGATGCGTAAGTTTTCAAGTGCAGCGCGTTTATTGTCATTCAGCAGCGTTTGTGTTTGCTGCGAAGAACCCATTTCGCTATAAGATTTTTGAATAATATTTTCAATTTCCTGTTTGGTACGCTCGACTAAAAGCTGACTGCCATAGCGCTTAAGTTCGGCAGATTCGATACTTTTATTTTTATCTAGTCCACCAAACAGGTTGTAGCGTGCCACCACACCCACAATCCAGTTTTCGTTTTTGTCTAAGCTATATTCGGCAAAGGCAAATACAGTCGGCTTTTTGGCGGCGCGCTGTGCTTTCACATTTTCATCTGCCAGTTGGGTGTCTATTTGCATTTTTCGAATGAGATTAGACTGATTGGGATACGAGCTCAAAAATTGATTCAAAGGCAATGTTTGTTTTGTATTGACAAAAAGCGGTGTGGTGAGATTCCCGTTCGTTTGCTGATGTAATAGATGATTTAACTGAAACTGACTGCTATTCAAGTTGCTTTGAGCGTTTTGTAATAAGCGCAGGGCGTTGTTACGTGCCACTTCAAACTGCATTCGCTGGCCTTTGCTGATAAAGCCTTGCTGTTCGAGCTTGAAGGCGTTATTGACATGTTTTTGCATGGCATCTGCATTGAACTGGCTCGATTTCACCAATTGCGTTTGTAGCTGAGTATTAAAGTAAGCCTGAATAATTTCAAATCTTTGAATATCTTGCTGTTGTTCTGTACTGAGTTGTGCCCGCATGGCCTGTATGGTAGCAATTTGCTTGGCACTTTTAATCAGGCCGCCTGTGTAAATGGGCATGACTAGAGAAATGGTGGGTCTGATCACTTCATCTTCAATACTTAAATTTGCGTAATTGGGAAACTGATTAATTCCATCTGAAATGGCTGTATTCGCGCCCGTCTGAATCGTATTGAGTACATCTGGTGGCAACACGCCACCCACCTGAGACAACTGCTCGCTCAAGCGTTGACTCAAAGTATTTTCAAGATTTTGTTTAAAACTGTCTAAAGGGAGATCAACTTCGCTATGGAATTTATAAGCCCGTACATTAAGGTCAATACGTGGGCGTCCTAGGCCTTTAGTGGCTTGTGCATCAAGACGTGCTGCCTGTTCAAAGGCTTGACTGGCCTGAGAGCTGTAAGAGGATGTGAGCGCTTGTTGCTCTGCCTCTACATAACTGATGCCCTCAGCAAGTGCCACCTCACTGCATAAAAGCAAAGCGGCCATACAGCCAAACAAAAACTTGACTGGAGGAGGTGAGCTTGCGCACCTGAAATTCATTTTTATCATTCGCTGTTGTAATGTCATATCAAGTCACGTCGTGTTGTTCCTGAAAGTATAATCTTTATTGTAAAAGCATCAGTTATAGTCTTGTTTATTATACAAATGTATAGCACGTAGGGTGTTTAAAAAGCAATCAATATGCTTGGATTAATCTGACTGGATATTCTATTGTTTATCTGATTTGATCAATCGTAAATTCAGGCCAAAAGGCATCAAGTTATATAAAAAATATATGCTCAATGCTGCTGCATGCGCTGGCAAGATGTGGTTAAATGCGAACTTTAGTTTAGTTTCAATTATATAAAGGAACGATCATGCGCGCGTACAATTTCTGTGCTGGCCCAGCTGCATTACCGACTGCTGTTTTAGAAAAAGCTCAACGTGAACTGTTGGACTGGCAGGGTAAAGGGCTTTCCATCATGGAAATGAGTCACCGTAGCGCTGATTATGTTGCCGTTGCAGAAAAGGCTGAAGCCGATCTGCGCCAGCTGATGAACATTCCTGAAAACTATAAAGTCTTATTCTTGCAAGGTGGTGCATCGTTACAGTTTTCAGCAATTCCATTAAATTTGCTTGGAAAAAACAGCAAGGCAGATTATATCCATACTGGAATCTGGTCTGAAAAAGCGCTAAAAGAAGCTCAGCGTTATGGCGATATCAATGTAATCGAAGCAGGCACTCAAATTGATGGCAAGCTTGGTATTAAGCCTCAGTCTGAATGGGCATTGTCTGAAGATGCAGCTTATGTGCATTATGCAGATAACGAAACCATCGGGGGCTTACAATTTGCAGGTATTCCTGAGGTTAATGCGCCGTTGGTATCGGATTTATCGTCTAGCATTTTGTCTGCACCGCTAGATGTGAGTAAGTTTGGTTTGATTTATGCTGGTGCGCAAAAAAATATTGGCCCCGCAGGTCTTACTTTGGTCATTGTTCGTGACGATTTGCTTGACCAATCACGTGCAGATATTCCGAGCCTGTTAAAATACTCTGCACAAGCTAAAAATGACTCTATGGTGAATACACCAGCAACTTATTCATGGTATTTGGCTGGTTTGGTATTTGAGTGGTTAAAAGAGCAAGGTGGTGTTGAGGCCATTCATCAAGCCAACCTTGAAAAAGCCAAATTACTCTATGGTTATATCGATTCGAGTGATTTTTATAACAACCCGATTGCGCCGGCCAATCGCTCGATTATGAATGTGCCATTCACTTTGGCAGATGAAGCATTGGAAAAACGTTTCTTAAAAGAAGCAGAGCAAAACAATCTATTGAACCTTGCTGGACATCGTTCAGTTGGTGGAATGCGTGCCAGCATTTACAATGCTGTGCCGCTTGAAGGCGTGCAAGCACTGGTCAACTTTATGGACGCATTTGTCAAAGCCAACGGCTAATTGCAAAGGCAATAAAAAAAGCCCCTACATCATGTGGGGCTTTTTTAATGATTCATTTAAAGCGATAAGAAACCAAAATAATGGATCATCACTGCTGCTAAAAACATTCCGAGTGCAAAAAAGCATAATGCAACTGTATCGAATTTAATACGCTGTCCGCTCAATTGAATCAGATTGGTCGATTGTTCAGTTATAATTTTCATCAATACGCCTAATTTATTAATTATTCGTTGAAACGCTATTATTCAACTTTACTTTTAGCATAAATATTCGCCTGAATCCAGATATTACCTCGAATATACTGACCAATTTCAAAATTTTCGTGGGCATTATTTTTAGTGGCGAGACGAATTAATATTGCAGGTAGCTCATCTTCTAGTACCAACACCACATCATAAAGGGTATAGGTTTCATCCATAAATGTCGTCGATGATTTACCTACGATATTGCCTTGAAACCAAGCTTCGTCTTCTTGGCCCATGGTTTCGCCAAATAAATAAGCCACCATTTTAGAAAAATCGACCGTTACAGGTTCCTGATCTTCAGGTGTTTTAGGTTGCCACGCATCGATTAATTCTTGCAGATTTTCAGGCGCAACACCGTTATTGGCCGATAAAATATCATTTAACGCACGATGATGTTTAATCGATGCCGGATCGTCGACTTCAATGGTTTCGTTGTCGGCAACGACTTCAAGTTCATAGGCCCAAGCATTTAATTGAACTTGATAGGCCTGATTTTTTTCATATTGATTGTGATTGACGCTATATAGATTATCGTAAGCGTAAATAGTGGTATTTTTATTTAAACTCAACCGTAAAACAGCCTGAGTATTTGATTCGCAGGCAATGATACGATCAATCACAGCATTATATTTATATGGGCTTTCAAAACTTGGGAATGCAGTTTTCAGCGCGCGCGGTTTATTATTTTCGACCGCAATAATCTGGCTGACTTTAATCCCAGATTCAGACGGACCTTGGATCAACCATACGTCGGTATCCATATCCTGTTCAGTTTCACATAAACCCATTGGCATCATAGGAGCGTCGAGTGCCATACTGAGCCATTTAGGCACGACTTGTTCAGGTGTATCACTCAATAACGCCCAATGCTCGCCATGGTTGCCAAAACCTTGATCTTGAATAGTAACGATTTCTGGACTGTTTTGATTTTTCATATAACCCTGAAGAATTTTTAAAAGATTTAGATATATAAATCGAGCATATCTAAGTTTTTTCAAGTGTTGATATGCAATTATGTAAAAAATATTTTAATTTTCTTTTTGAATTTCATCGAGATGTTGGCGTATTAGATCTATGTAAAAATAACAAGTCTACAGGTCACCATCAAATCTTAAGTCTGTTAAAATAAAGGCCTCTTTAAAAAGGTTGAAATTGCGTGTTGCCATTTAAACTTTGGGTCGATGCCGATGCATTGCCAAAGATTCTGCGAGAAGTCATTTTGCGTGCTTCTGATCGTTATCAGCTTGAAGTCATTTTTGTTGCAAATCAAAACGTGGGCATTACGCCATCTGTCCGGATCAAATCGATTCAGGTTATGAGTGGCGCCGATCAGGCCGATCGTGAAATTGTCGAGCGCATGCAGGCACATGATATTGTGATTACTCAGGATATTCCTTTAGCTGCACAAGTGATTGAAAAGGGCGGTATTGCGATTCATCCACGAGGTGAAATCTATACCGATGCCAATGTAAAAGCACGTTTGCATTTACGCGATTTTATGGACACCCTGCGGGGTGCTGGCGTGCAAACTGGCGGACCACCGCCCATTTCCGAACGCGATAAACGCGAGTTTTCAAGTGCGCTTGATCAAACCATTTTGAAGCAAAAGCGTAAAACGCTTTGAGACCGGCTATGCCTTCAAAAAGCAATATCATACTGACCTATATTGTTTTGGTTTTGATCTGGGCATCGACTCCACTGGCGATTGTCTGGAGCGTGGCGGATCTGCATGTACTTTGGGCCATGATGTTACGCTTCTTTTTGGCGCTGCCAATTGCTGTAGTGATATTACTGGTACTCAGAATTCGTTTTCCACTCAACCCAAACGCCATTCATAGCTATATTGCAGGCTCGTTTAGCTTAATTGGCGCGCAGGTGTTTACCTATATTGCCACGCAGTATCTAAGCTCTGGGGTGATTGCTCTAATGTTTGGGCTTGCACCTATCATTGCCGGTTTGATTGGCCGTTTTGCTTTTGCGCAGCAACTCAATCGCCTGCAATGGACGGGTATGGCCATTGCAATTGTCGGTTTGGCATTGATCTGCTTTGGCGGGTCATCACAGCATGTGCATCCGCTGGGCATCGGTCTGATGCTCATGAGTGTCTTTATCTACTGTAGCTCAATTTTTTGGGTAAAAAAGGTCAATGCCGATGTCGTGCCGATGGCACAAGCCACTGGGTCAATTCTGGTTTCTACCTTGGTGTCTTTGTGTGTACTGCCGTTTGTGTGGTCACATGCACCTACGCATCTGCCGGAAATGAAATCATTACTGGCCTTGTTGTACACCACGATCATGGCATCACTGATTGCAATGTTTTGCTATTTTAAACTGGTCAAAAACATTGAGCCGACCACATTATCGCTCACCAATGTGATGACGCCTTTACTGGCCTTGGTCATTGGCGCTTTATTTAATCATGAGCAGATTTCACTCATGATGATTTTAGGTACCTGTATTATTTTGAGTGGGTTATTTTTATATTTTTATCGTGATATTCAGGCCAATCGACGCTACAAACAACACATCAAATCTTGAGGATCACTGTAGCTTGCCTAATGTAATGCACAGACAAGTACGATTGAATTTGGCTTAAAACCGGGTAACATACGCTTCATAAAGTACATCAAAATGTTGATCTTTATGCCTTAATTGTTCGATTTCGTAGTAATCCGTACGATCAAATTGATCTACTGCGGTATCTGGTACAAAATAAGCCCGCTATATAATCTGAATCGTAAGGGGCATTCAATAATAAGAGTCTGCCGGGTGAAGTTTTATCGAGATTCTTTTGGTGTATCTGTGCGTAATCGATGTTAATCGCAGTATCTAAATAAATACTGTTTTTTCTTTTATGAAATGACCTTGGACTAAGTGGTATGTTTAAACCAATCTCGCTGTATATAGGGTTGCGATATACCCGCGCTCGGCGTAGTAATCACTTTATTTCGTTTATTGCCTTGGTTTCGATGATTGGTCTGACCTTGGGCGTTGCGGTACTGATTACCGTTTTGTCCGTGATGAACGGCTTTGATCGCGAGTTGAAAAATCGTGTACTTGGTATGGTACCGCAGGCCACGATTTCATCGAACCAGATTCTAACCGACTGGCCTCAACTTGCTAAAAAAATTGAGGGTCATCCTCATGTCACTGGTGTTGCACCATTTACACAATTACAAGGCATGCTCACCGCACAAGGCCAAGTTGCCGGGATTATGGTGAGCGGGATCGAACCAAGCTATGAAAAAAAGGTTTCGATTATCCAAAACCATATGGTGGCAGGTAGTATCGACAGCCTTAAAAAAGGCGAATACGGCATTGTACTCGGCAAGCAAATGACCGACGCACTCGGGCTTGGTCTAAACGACAGTGTGACGCTGGTTTTGCCTGAAGCGACGCCATCACCTGCTGGGGTGGTGCCACGATTTAAACGATTTAAAATTGTGGGCATCTTCAGTATTGGTGCCGAAGTAGATTCGATGATGGGTTATATTGCCTTGAATGATGCATCTACACTGTTGCGCTTACCCGATGGCGCCCAAGGAATTCGCCTTAAACTGGACAATATTTTTGCAGCACCTCAAGTGGCAGACGATATTGTGAAGACCTTACCATCCAATTTCTATGCGTCTAACTGGACTTATACTCACGGTAACTTGTTTAGCGCCATTCAAATGGAAAAAGCCATGGTGAGCTTGCTATTGTTCCTGATTGTTTTGGTTGCAGCATTCAATATTGTATCTTCACTGGTCATGGTAGTGACCGATAAAAAATCAGACATCGCGATTTTAAGAACACTAGGTGCATCACCAGCCACCATCACCAAAATCTTTATGGTTCAAGGTACAGTGATTGGTGTGATCGGTACGGTGGCGGGTGCTATTTTAGGAGTCGTGTTTGCTTCAAGCGTAAGTAATATCATTGACTGGTTCAATACCGCGCTTGGTTTACATTTATTCGATGCGTATTTCATTAATTACTTGCCGTCTTATCTACGCTGGCAAGATGTGGCTTTGATTGTGTCGGTTTCACTGTTATTGAGCTTTCTTGCCACGATTTATCCGGCATTGCGTGCAGCGAAAATTCAACCTGCGGAGGCATTGCGCTATGAGTAAGATTGTCCTTGAAGCCAAAGATATTCATAAGCATTTTACCGATGGAAAATCGACAGTTGATGTGATTAAAGGCTTATCGCTTCAGGTAAAAGCAGGGGAATTTGTTTCGATTGTTGGAGCAAGTGGTTCAGGTAAAAGCACTTTGCTGCATGTACTTGGCGGACTCGATACGCCGAGTCAAGGTCAGGTTTTTCTGGATGGTCAGCGTTTTGATAATCTGGGTGAAGCGCAGCGCGGCTATAAACGAAATCATTATTTGGGTTTCGTCTATCAGTTTCACCATTTACTACCTGAGTTTTCGGCACTTGAAAATGTGGCCATGCCGCTGATGCTTCGTGCAGAGACCAATTATAAAGAGGTCAAACAACAGGCTGAACACTTACTTGATCGTGTTGGGTTGTCACATCGATTAACGCATAAGCCTGGTGAATTATCTGGCGGAGAGCGCCAGCGTGTTGCATTGGCACGTGCACTGGTTGGGCGTCCTGCAGTGATGCTGGCAGATGAGCCAACAGGAAATCTAGACCGCAAAACGGCACTGGGTATTTTTGAGCTACTCACCGAGCTGAAAAAAGAATTCAATATGGCCATGCTGATCGTGACTCACGATGAGCAGTTGGCACAATCTGCAGATTCAATTTTACATATGCAAGATGGCCTTTGGGTCGATCCAGTCTGATTTTATGCGTATTGATAGCCCTTTCGGGGGCTTTCAATTTTTATCATACAAGTAAATAAAATAGATTTTAAATAACAATGCTAAAGCTTATTTTTCTGGGGTGGATTGCAGGAATTGCAACCATGGGACATATATTTGATCCAATATCGCCTGTCACACTCGGTATCGCGATCGGTCTATATTTCCTATTTTTACTCATCTATCTACGTGTGGCTCAACAGTTCAACTCTTCGAAATTGTTAGGCGGCTTATTGGGCATCTTTTCGGTGTGTTTGTCGTTTAGCTGTGGCGTCTATTACGCCGATCAGGCACTCACCACGCGGCTTGAACATCGCGTCACGACCTCTTCAGTCGACTCATACACCATCTATATCAACCGTATGGGGGAGCAGTCTCCAAACGGAATCAGACAGCCTGCACAGATTCTCAATGAAAATGATGCTCCCATTCACTGGGTACTTTCCATAGATGAAACACTTATCCCTGCTGATACCATGGCGCATAGTTTAGCTGTTGGGCAGTATTATCGTGCCGTGATCCAGCGTCAACCTGTGCATGGTTACGCTACACAAGGTGCATTCGATGTAGAAAAATGGTTCGTACAACAAAATTGGCAAGGGCGTGGCAAAGTTGTACAACTCGAAATGCTTTCAAGTGAACAGGCGCTACGTGAAGGATATTATGATCATGTGAAACAGCAACAATCTTGGACTCGAAAATTTTTGCTTGCTGCCGAGCACTTAAGATTAAAATTTAGAGGCTATTTTCTTGCTTCTTCCTTACAACATCAAAGCTTACTTCTGGCCTTACTCACGGGCGATCGAAGTCTTCTTGATCCTGAGCTTGAGCAGCAGTTTCAACGCTTTGGTATTTCACATTTGCTGGCGATATCTGGCCCGCATGTGCTTATTTTTGCAGCGTTGATGACATGGTGTATTATCCAATTGATCAATCGATACTACGCCGCAATTTATTTGGTGATTCCACGCCAGCGACTGATGCTGATTCCATTTTTATTATGCGTACTCCTGTATTGCGCGTTGGTGGGGTTTGAAATTCCTGCTCTAAGAACGCTGCTGACCGTAACCATAGTGAGTATTTTCATACTTTTAAAACGTCCTGTACATGCCAGTTTCTTGTTGCTGTTCAGTGCTTCTGTTCTATTATTTATCGATCCGTTTAGCATACTCTCGGCAGCATTCTGGCTATCTTATGGGGCCTGTTTTATTCTGATTCGTATTTATCAGGAAATTGTACAGGAGCAAAAGACTGGTCAATCTTGGCGTATTCGAATCGGATATGCTGCGCAGCTTCTCATCAAGACACAATGGAAAATCTTTCTCGCACTGTTACCCCTGACCTTATTGCTCTTTAAACAGTTTTCTTGGATGACTCCATTTGCCAATATCATTGCCATTCCAGTTCTGGGTGCCATCGTGGTGCCTTTAGATGTTATCGCTGCATGCTTCTGGCTCATCCTTCCTGCATTTGGACATTTGATTTTTCAACTCAATGATGGGGTATTACAGGCTGTTTTGGTTCTGTTTAATATGATGGATCATATCTTTGCACCGGAGTTACAATATTTTGCACTTCGTCCTTGGATGATCATCAGCATTTCATTTGGCATTTTAATTTTATTTTTGCCTAAAGGCACAGTGCCTAAATGCTGGTCAATCATATGCTGTGTGCCTGTTTTTCTACCTGCACAATTAAAATCACCTACCCAATTAGTGGTGTTAGATGTCGGTCAAGGACAGTCTGTGTTCATCCAAGATCAGACACAACGAATACTGCTCGATACTGGCGGCAATCACGACGAGCAAAAGTTTAGTGTAGGTAGGCAGGTGGTGGTGCCATTTTTGAAGGCACAGGGCGTAAAGCAGCTAGACAGAATTATACTGTCACATTTAGATCAAGATCATAGCGGGGCATTACCCGCGATTCTGGATGCAATATCGGTTACGCAGATTCAAGCCAATGAACCAATGCCTAAACTTCAATCTACTTTTGAGCTGTGCTATGCCGGACAGCGTTTTGAGACACCTGAAACCATTATACAAGTTTTATCACCAGCGCTTCAGGAGATCGGACGTGCTGATACGAATCGAAATGAATCGTCATGTGTTATGCATATCGAGTTTAAAAACAATCAACCCATACGACATTTTTTAATTATGGGAGATGCAGGTTGGGAAACCGAGTTTAAATTACTTCAACATTATCCGGATCTGCGCGTAGATGTTTTGGTTTTGGGGCATCACGGGAGTCGTCATAGTTCAGCCTATGATTTTTTACAGCATTATCGGCCTCAATATGCGATTGCATCGGCAGGTGCAACCAATCGTTATGGACATCCTAGTATTGAAGTTCAGGCACGACTGGCAGCGTTACAAATTCCTTTACTCAGCACAGCCAAAGCAGGCAGTATTTCTTTTAGTTTTGATCAAGCGAATGAGCAGCCACGTTTTTATCGCCATCAATACCGCTGGTTAACACAATAGCCTTTTCGCGCTGATTGGCGTCACGTACCTGTTGCACTTTTTCGAGTGCTTCCTCTTCGCTTAAGGTGTAAAGATTGTCGAGTTCAGGGTTGGCTTTAAAGCGTTTATAACTCCAATGGTAATGATCTGGATACTTTTGAATTAAAGATTCAATTGCTCGATGGATCACCGCTGTGCCATCGCGATCTGTGCCTTCATAGATTTTTGTATCCATAGGTTCGATATACATATCAAACCCGTGATTTTCATTACGAATGGCGTATAGAAACAAGGCTTTGGCTTTGGTTTTCTGAATAAGCTTGGCACTTAAATTACTCGATGCCAAAGGGATACCAAAATACTCAACCAACTCGCCGCCCACGTTAGGCGTATGATCGGGCAAAATCACGGTAGTTCCGCCTTGTTTTAAGGCTTTAAAAATTTGACGAACACCACTTTCGTCAGTTGGAACCAGATTGGCTTGTTCGCGGCTACGTGCTTCGCGTACAAAGCGATCGGCATCTTCATTCTTGACTGGTTTATATAGAATGGTCATGTCGGTAAATTGAGCGCACCATGCGTTCATAATTTCCCATGTACCAAAATGTGGCACGATCAAAACCAGTCCCTTTTTTTCGGCGACCGCTTGGTGAAAGTATTCTGCACCTTGAATGCTATGAATTCGAGAAATATTTTTTTCGTTGGAAGATCCCCAAATACTAAAGAATTCCATATAAGACATCAGTTCATTTCGAATTGCGTTACGAATGATGTCATGACGCTGCTCGTCATTGAGATACGGCAAGGTAATTTTTAGGTTGAGTTGTATGGTCTTAGATGTTTTTGTAAGTTTCAAACCATTTACAAGGCTAGCAAGCATCCGTGCGAATAGACGAGAAAGCTGGATAGGCTGTCTGCTAATAAAATTAAGTAAGCGATACATTAAGCTACGTGAATCGGAAGTCGTCATTATAAAAGTGCTTAAAAACAAAAACGGAGGCTTGTCGGATAAAAATATTATAAGTTAAATCATAACGATTAAACAGTTTTTCCCGATTCAGTGTATATAATGGCAGTATTTTCAACTTTTTGGGTTATTTTTTATGTCTGATTGGCCGCCTAAACCACAAAATGAAGTGCAAAATAGCAACAATAAAACTGGTCAAGAATGGCAGATTTTAGAAAAAGCTGTTTTGGCCTCTGTCGAAGAGCAGCGTCGTAGTCGTCGTTGGGGGATCTTCTTTAAAACGCTTACTTTTTTATATGTACTGTTCGTGCTGGTTTTGCTGGGCCGTGGTTGTTCTGTCAGTGATGGGGCGAGCGGTACGTCAAGTAGTAGCCCACATTTGGCTGTGGTCAATATTATTGGAACCATCGATTCAAGCAGTAAATCGGTCAATAGTGAAGATACCAACAAAGCACTTACCCGAGCGTTTGAAGCTAAATCAAGTAAGGCCGTGGTCCTCAATATCAATTCGCCGGGTGGTTCGCCAGTTCAGTCAGATGAAATCTGGCAAGAAATCCGTTATTTGAAAAAACAGCACCCAGATAAAAAGGTTTATGCCGTAATTGGTGATATGGGGGCTTCAGGCGCCTACTATATTGCTTCTGCTGCAGATGAAATTATTGTCAACCCTTCGAGTCTGGTGGGGTCAATTGGTGTGATTATGCCAAACTATGGCATTACCGGTCTGGCGCAAAAATTGGGCATTGAAGACCGTACACTCACATCCGGCGATAACAAAGATATTTTAAGCATGACCAAACCGGTTAATCCTGCACAACGTGCACATGTGCAATCAGTTTTAGATAACGTTCATGCACATTTTATCAATGCGGTTAAAGAGGGGCGGGGCAATCGCTTAAAATCGAATGATCCAGCCGTATTTTCGGGCTTGTTCTGGTCGGGTGAGCAAGCGGTCAAATTGGGTGTGGCTGACCGGACAGGTAATTTACAAACCTTGATGCGTGAGTTAAAAGTAGACAATAAAGTAGATTACACCATTGAGCGCAATCCATTTGAAACAATTCTAGGTCGAATGGGTTCAGAATTTGGTCAAGGTGTCGCTGCATCATTGAGCCAGCACCTGCAAACGGAACAGCAGGCGAAACTCCAATAAATCTCGAGGATCACTTGAACAAGCCTTTAATTCATTTTGCCCATGCCAACGGTATACCTTCGAAGGTATACCAAAAACTGTTCGATCTATTGAGCGATCGTTACGACATTATTTATGTGCCGATGATTGGTCCAGATAAGCGCTATCCTGTCACCAATCACTGGTCACATCTGGACGATCAAGTGATTGACAGCATTGTGCGTCAGGCAAATGGACGAAAAGTGATTGGTCTAGGACATTCCTTAGGTTCGGTTTTAACCATGATGGCCAGTTACAAGCGTCCTGAGCTTTTTTCGCAAGTGATCATGCTCGACCCGCCTTTAATTTTGGGTGCTTATTCTTTTGCCTTTCATTTGGCAAAAGTCTTTAGCCCCAAAACGGTTGATCGGATGACGCCCGCTGGGTTATCTGTCCACCGACGCGACCATTGGCCGTCACGAGAAGATGCTGCTTCACGCTTGCGTCCTAAAGGATTTTATCGAGATTTTGATCCAGACTGCTTTCAAGCCTATCTGGATTACGCCTTGACAGAAGATCCTGTTCGAGGTGGCGTGACCTTAAGTATTCCAAAAGCGGATGAAGTGGCGATTTTCAGAACTAATCCTTCATGGTGGTGGCTGACGCTTAATCGTAAACCATCAGTGCCGATTCAGTTGGTGGTGGGTGAGCAAAGTAACTTTTTTAAACGACGCTTGCCGCACAAAGCCAAGAAAAGTTTAGGTATTCCATTTACCACATTGCGTGGTGGTCATATGTTCCCCCTGGAGCATCCTGAAGAGACCGTTGCTCACATTAAAACGCTGATTTCCAAGAACTAAGAAATCTAGACACATAAAACCTAGTCATAAAAAACGCATCCGTGGATGCGTTTTTTGATTTATAAATCACAAAACTGAATAGGTTTATTCAGTGGTATGCCTTTATACAAAATCTGACCATTTTCAAGATGTTTGAGTGTACCGTTACAAATCCACTCCACAGCTTGTGGATAAATTTTATGCTCAATGCTATGTACACGATGTGCCAAACTTTCAGGTGTTTGATGATGACCGACGGGTATCACTCCCTGTAAGAGCGTTGGCCCTGCGTCCAGCTCTGGGGTCACATAATGGACGGTACATCCATGATACACATCACCGGTATTTAATACACGTTGATGGGTATGCATCCCTTTGTACAAAGGCAACAAGGAAGGATGAATATTGATCATTTTTCCGTGCCAGTTTCGTACAAATTTTTCGCTCAAGATACGCATGAAGCCTGCCAAGACCACCAAATCGACCTCCCACTCGGTAAGCTGTTGATGCAATGCTGCATCGAAGAGTTCCCGAGTAGGATACGCTTTATGTTCAATCACTTTGGTTTGAATATTGGCATCTGCAGCACGTTTTAGTGCATATGCATCTGCTTTGTTGGAAATGACACCGACTATTTCACCTGAAAGATTTGCATCAATCAGAGCTTGTAAGTTACTGCCATTTCCTGAAACGAGTACCGCAATTTTTATCATGCAAAGATCACACGAATTTTTTCGTCTGCGCCTTCAACGGATGCTGGATTATCTTGGATATGACCAATTTTCCATGCTTTTTCACCTTGTGTATTTAACACATCGATGGTCTTTTGTGCGTCCGCCGCATCAACCGCAATCACCATGCCTACGCCACAGTTGAAGGTACGATACATTTCAAACTGCTCAACACCGCCTTCACGCTGCAAAAGTTTGAACAATTCTGGCCATTCCCATGATGCTTCATCAATCACAGCTTGCGCACCATTTGGTAAAACACGCGGTAAGTTACCCGGTAAACCGCCGCCAGTAATATGCGCCATAGCATGTACTTCGACTTGCTTGCATAATTCAAGAACAGGCTTAACGTAAATACGCGTAGGTTCCATTGCAACATCTGCAAGTGAACGTCCATCGATTTGTTGATTTAAATCAACATTTTTAACATCTAAAATTTTGCGGAGCAGGGAGTAACCGTTAGAGTGTGCGCCACTTGATGCTACTCCGATTAAAACGTCACCCGCTTTGACTTTTGAGCCATCAATGATTTTACTGTGTTCAACCACACCTACGGCAAATCCGGCAAGATCGTAATCTTCACCTTCATACATACCCGGCATTTCTGCTGTTTCACCACCAACAAGTGCACAACCAGCAAGCTCACAACCTTTACCAATTCCAGTCACAACGTCGGCTGCAACGTCTACATTTAAATGACCTGTTGCATAGTAATCAAGGAAAAATAGAGGTTCAGCGCCACACACCAAAAGGTCGTTTACACACATGGCAACCAAATCTTGGCCAATAGTGTCATGACGATTAAGATTGAGTGCCAAGCGTAGCTTTGTACCTACACCATCTGTACCTGAAACCAGTACTGGCTCTTCATAGCCTTTTGGAATTTTGCATAGTGCGCCGAAGCCACCAAGACCGCCCATTACTTCAGGACGAGTGGTGCGTTTAGCTACCGACTTGATTCGGTCGACTAATGCGTCGCCCGCTTCGATGTCGACACCCGCATCTTTATAGCTTAAACCAGTGTTAGGGGTAGAAGTTGAGTTGCTCATAGTGAAGTCTCCGCATTGGCGGCAGATTATAACCTGAATATACGAAACTCTTATGGTATTTATGATCGAAAATGCTATCTTTACTGAATTATTTTTGCATCTATAACGAATACATTAAAAAAAGGCTAGAATTTATGCAAGATCGTATGCTTAGACGCGTGTTCATCTTGGCAGGTATAGCACTTTTATTGTGGATCCTGTACTTACTTAAACCTGTCGTATTGCCTTTTATTGGCGCTTTTTTAATCGCTTATTTGTTTAGTCCATTGGTTGATAAACTTTGCAAGCTGCATCTGCCTCGCTGGCTTTCGATTAGTATTGTGTTTGTCGGCATTGGAGTATTACTTACTTGGGCGATGTGGTATGTGGTGCCGTTAGTTTGGCGTCAGCTCATTTATGCACGAGACAGTATTCCTTCGGGGATTCATTGGATTAATGCCACCTTCTTACCGTGGCTTTCGCACAACTTTAATGTTGAGCGGATGGAAATTGATACCGATCAGATTTCGACTGTGGTTATGGAGTACATTCAGACCAACTACAGCGCAGACAGTATTCAAAGCATGGCGCTACGTTTGGCACAATCTGGTTTGAGCTTTATTCAGGTGGGCGGCACCATTGTACTGATCCCGATCATTTCGTTTTATTTCTTGCTCGATTGGGAACGAATGCTGAATAGTTTGCGTCGATTAATTCCTCGTCCATATGAACACAGCACGTTAAAAATTGTGCGTGAGTGTCACAGTGTTTTAGGTGCTTTTGTCAAAGGTCAGTTTTTGGTCATGCTACTTTTGGGGATTGTCTATGCTGTTGGCTTACAACTCATCGGTTTAGAGGTCGGTCTGATTATCGGAATGGTGGCCGGACTGGCGAGTATCATTCCGTATTTAGGTTTTGCAGTCGGAATTATTGCGGCCGTGATTGCGACCCTCTTCCAGTTTGGCGTCGACTGGATGCAACTGGCGCTTGTGGGTGTGGTCTTTATGATTGGGCAAGCTGTCGAAGGTTATATTCTTCAGCCGTTCTTGTTAGGTGATAAAATTGGCCTATCACCTGTTGCAGTGGTGTTTGCCGTATTGGCTGGTGCACAGTTAGCTGGTTTTCTAGGCATGTTGATTGCTTTGCCTGTGGCAGCAGTCATTGTGGTTCTGCTCAGGCACATTCGCGAAGCCTATGAACATACTGCTTTATATGGTGGATCAGCAGTGGTCGTTTCTACTGGAGACAGCGAGCGTATCAGTGTAGAAACTGAATCGGTTGATCTTGATATTGAGGTCAAAAAGCCGCAAGATACTGATACATCGATTGATGTTGATCGGAAGTAACACGAAGGTCTATTGGATTTATGCGTCAACTACAGTTGGATATAGAACCTCAGCTCGATGCCCGCATTAGCGATTTTTCCGGGCCGGGATGGGGACATGTGGTTGACGCCGTACGCCAGTTACATGCCGGATTAATGAACCGCTTTTATATTTACGGAGGGGCGGGTTCCGGTAAAAGCCATTTACTCTCGGCTATCTGTGATTCCTACCTCGAAATTGGAAAGTCGGCCATCAAAGTCTCTTTGTTAGAGCTTTTAGATGCGCCTATTGAAGCCATCACCTCGCTTGAACGATACGATCTTGTGGCATTAGATGATATCGAATCGATCAGTGGTGTTCCGCATTGGCAAAAAGCTGTGTTTCACTTAATTAATTACAATAATGAAGTGGGCGGACAACTGGTGTTTTCTTCACGTGTTGCCCCGATTGAACTACGTCTGGAATTACCGGATTTACAATCGCGTCTTACGCAGGCAGTCAGTGTAAAATTACCCAATGGTAGTTTGTATGCCGATCGGCAGGCACTCATAGTATCGACCATGACGCGTCGTGGTTTGCAATTTGATCCGCAAATTTTAGACTATTTGCTTTTACACGGGCCTCATCAAGCGTCATTACTCTTGCAAACCATTGCCCAGCTTGAAAAATTATTAAAAGGCGAAAAGACAAAATTATCCAATGCGACCTTGCGTCAGATTTACGCATTGATAGATGAATATCGACACTAAAATTAGATCTTGAGTAATTACTCTAGCTGTGACAAAGTAGGCAAAGAATTCAAAGTTGTTGGGATAGAGCAACTTTAAAAAAATAATGAAAAATGGAATGTTAAGGAGAATAATATGCTCAAGCAGGGCTTAGGCATTGGCTTGTTGTGTATTGCGGGGCATGCGTACTGTGACAGTATTATAGTAAACACCACAGCGGATGAAGTGAAAGATGACCAATTGTGCTCACTACGTGAAGCTGTGGAGTACATTAATAAAGGGTCGCCTGAATCAGGCTACAATGGATGCGGGGGCAAAGACAGCAACCCGGTTATTTTGCTTGAAAAAAGTAAAACCTACGAATTAAAAAGCAAAATTGAAATTAAAAAAGCATTGCAAATTAAAACCACTTACGACACGACTATTACCAATCAGCTAGGTTTGAATAATGCCACCATCAAAATGACAGGGGCTGATCAGATTTTTCGAATCCGTGATGATAGCACCCAGAATGAGCAATATAATGTTCAGCTCACAGAAGTGAATCTGGATGGCTGTGCCAAAGATTGCGGCATTGCTCAGGGTGGTTTGATATACAACCAAGAGACACTCGTTTTAAGTTATGTGACGCTTAAAAATGGATATGCGAATTTGGGTGGTGCAATTTATAACGCACAAGCATCAACTACAGATAAATCCAGTGGATCAGTCACCATTATCAATAGTTTGATGCAAAATAATACCGCCAGCCAAGGCGCCGTGATTTACAGTGATCTTCCCCGATTTGTGATGATTCAATCAGTTGTGCGAGACAACACTGCAACGACTACAACGACACCGACGTTATTTTTTAGCGCAGCAAAGTTTAGCGATGATCTTACAGCAGGTTTTTTTAGTTCGGGATTGTATGGTGTAAAAAATTCGACAATCCTTAAAAACACGGGCTATCTCATCAATTTACGTGATGGCCAGAGTTTGAATAACAACACATTGGTACGCAACTCTTTGGGTATCTATTTCGATGCGCCGCTTGGTAATGCCTATTTAGCCAATAGTATTGTGGTTGAAAATGGGATTGTTCAAAACGAAGTATTACAAACTGCCAAGAACTGTACCTTTACAAGCTCTGACAAAAGCTTGATTCAAAATAATCTGGTGAATTCTGACTGTGGATCGGGTTCAAGTAATGCACCCAATATTAATCTCGGTGCTGTAAAACTATTTGCAGGCTCGAGTGTAGAAGGAAAATGTACACTCGCACCGGCTGAAGGATTACTGTGTCCGTTTGCTACACCGAGTATGACCTTTTTAGGTTTTTTTAGACCGCGCTTATTGCTTAGCTACAACAGTTTAGATGACTCTTTGATTGTGAATCGTGGTCGTATTAGTGGCACGGGTGCATGTGAATCAGTCGATCAGCGTGGTAAATCTCGTAGTAGTAATCAATCATGTGACTTGGGTGCCATTGAACTCGTCATCGACACCTCATCAATCGCTACTGTGGGAAGTGATATTTTATATGGTGAACAGGCAAAATTTTCGATTGCAGAACAACTCACAGATGGGGAATTAGTTCCGGCGAGTGCGTGCGAGGCTATTTTAGGAAAACGTACAGACGGTAAAGCATGGCAAGTCGGTTGTTTGGGCGTTATACAAACCAATACGCCATCTAAGGGAGCGTTAACGCTCGATCAGGATGGAAATGTGGTTTACACACCCAATGGCAACTGGCACGGAACAGATGAATTTAAAATCCGTGTTGTAACCACATTTAGCCGTTTTAGTTCGTCGACCAACAGCAAGTATATCGATATTCCTGTGCGTATTGTACAAAACCCGCCCAACACCTTCGAAGATAAAAAAGTCAGTACAGGTGGTGGTGGTAGTTTCGGCTGGGGAAGCTTGATCGTATTGGGTGGATTGATGATGTGGCGTCGGAAACGTCAGCAGTAAGAAAAGGATGAATCATGCAGAATTATAAAAAAGGAATACTGACATTAATGATTTTATCAGCCATGTCACTCATGGCAGCAGAAGATAAAACCATATACGTGAATACCTTTGAAGATATCGACAGTGACTCAAGTGCCAAATGTTCACTCCGCATGGCGCTTAAAGCCGCGGCAGCCAATAAAGCCTATGGTGGATGTTCGGCTGGAAATACCGTTGCATCTAGCACCGATACCATCCAGCTTGAAGCGGGAACGTATAATTTGAGTTCCGAGCTGGTACCGACTTCACAGGTGATTATTAAAGGAAAAGAGGCGCTCGATTATACGCAAAAAGATGCCATCACCCAGCAGTATCCTGCACTGACCGCAGTGAAAACTGTGATTTCAGGGCAAAATAATGTACGTATTTTAAATACCACCAATGCGAAATCTGCACTCACTTTGAATGATCTCGAGTTACGTCAGGGCCATAGTTCGGATCGTGGGGGAGCGCTTTATTTAGGCGGATCGACCACGCTCAATCGGGTAAATATCCTCAACTCGAGCGCAGCCAATGGTGGCGCAATTTATCTTGAAAATGGCACCAGTGCCGTGACCATCAGTAATAGTCTTATTCAGGGAAATACAGCATCAACCAATGCAGTACTAGGCATGGCATGCCGTGACTTCGGTGTGCTTAATCCACGCACTCTCACGCTGACCAATAACAGTATTATACAAAATGGCGGTGCATCGAGTGACAGTGTACTGACCTTTTGTGGAACGCCCACAGCAACTTTAACTGCTAACACGATTGCACTCAACACTGCCAATCCGACTTCTGGCAGTATTATAAAATTCAGCAGTGATCAATCAAACTCGCAATCGAGTAATCTTGATGCCAGCTCCAATTTAACCCTTGAAAATAACACGATTGTTAAAAACACAGCATTTAGTACCTTTTTATACGACAAGACTGGTACCAAAAGACTAACCCTGAATGCTTTATTTGCAAATACTGGAAAATCATGCCGTTATGCCTACGGTGATGCCAAATCAGAAACTTCGACCGGTTTAAATTTATCTTATAATGCGCTGGTTTTGTCTGCTGCAAAAGAAGGGCAGTGTGATGTCGGTAATGAGGTTTTAGCTACACAGCACAATACCATCGATGTGAGTACCACCAGCTTCTCAAGCCTGTTCGAAGATTTACGTGCAGGTGATAAAAATACCAATTACTTACCTGTATATTTTCCAAGAAATAATCAAAATCAAAGCGATTTGGTTGATGTCGGCTCGACCAGTTGTAATGCCAAAAATGATCAACGTGGTATTCAGCGGATTACCGATGCGACGTTATTGCTGAATCCCGCTGCTGCCAATAGCTGTGATATCGGTTCGATTGAATTGTTAAAACTGACCGCAAGTGATTTAAAAAATCTAACCAATACATCATTGGTCGATTTATTCACAAATACTAATTCAGGTTATGAAACCTTAAGGGATTCGTATAAGAAACTGATTGAAGACAGTGCCACAGATCCGAAGTTTTTACCGTTATATCGCGATGAATTTCAAAAATACAGTGACTTGGTGACCAATACCAAAGCCAATTTAAAGTACCGTGCAATTTACGTCGATCCGTTTGCAAAAAGTTTTGCCAATGAAAACGCCGCGCATGAAATCCAGCCATTAAATCTGGAAAATTATAATGTAAGCGTGCAACGTTTTGGAATTGGTACATTGAATAACTCAAGCAGTACCGCAAGCGTAATCAAATTAAGAGACGACGCAAATTTACAGTGTGAATGGAATCCGACTTTAAAACGGATCATTATTTCACGTAAAGACGATACCATTACACAAGCCGATGAATACAACATTTGCCAATATACATTAACGTCAAAAACGGATTCGAGTAGTCAGTCATCTGGATTGTTATTTGCACAGTTTGTCAATATTAAACCAATTGCAAAAGATGATGAGTACAGTCTGCAATATGGCAGCAGTCAAGAAATTAGCGTTAATCTGTTGAGCAATGACAGTGATGATGGCGATGGGCCAAGTTCAACCTTAACGTCAAATCCAAATAAACCAAAATTTTATCGTAACGATGACGGGGCAGAGCTTGCAGTAAGTTTAATTGATGTCCCATCAGGTATTACCATTGTAGCAGACCGAACAGGTAACTGTCCGGGTGATGATATTGCTAATCTTTGTTATGGCGGTAATCTGCGTATACAGGTAAAAAACAACTTCAGCCCATTTAATTATTCCTTCAAATATGTGATTTACGATGCTGAAGGTCTAAAGTCTGAACAAGCGACAGTCAAACTGGTCAATACCGCAACAACAACCAACGACAGTCGCGGTGGGGGTGGGAGTCTTGGTGTATTCGGCGTAATTGGTCTTATGGGGCTTGCGCTATACAGACGCTTCAAATAGTCAACTTCTAAAAGTAAGAAAGAGGTCAATCGACCTCTTTTTTGTTATATCGCTGTATTATTGCGGGTCGGCGGTAGTCAGATACTTATGAATGTATTCTTCACGAATTTGAGTACGCTCTTCCATACTGGCATTTTGCATACGTTTTCTTAAATCGTTGCGTTCTTGAGTACTCATTTTTTGCCAAGTATCTCGCATTTTTTGTTTTTCTTGCTCTGGAAGCTGAGTGAACCAGTCCATACGCTGCTGCAAATCAATTTTTTTATCTTTTGGTGCCTCTTTCAGCGATTGGTAGCGCTGTATGAGTGCGCGTTGTTCGTCATCTGAGAGTGCATCCCAAGTTTCATTGACTTGCGTATTGGCATCTTTGGAAAAAAACCAAAAACGCTCGAATCCTGCAAAGCTGGTTTGCAAAAAGCTTAAAGCACATAGGGCAATGGCGAGTCGTTTAGCTACCATGAGGCACCTTATCTTCGCCAAGTACACTTAACATTTCAAAATCCTCCACCATTTGCGGTGAAAGTTTTGGTGTCACAATGACTTGATTTTGTGGTTTTTCAGTCAGATCAAACGAGCTTGGTAAAATCACAAAACCTGTGATTGCTGCGGCCAGTGCAAAACCTGACATTTTCCACACGCTATAATATGACTTTGGTTCTTCTTTAATTTTTTCAAGAACATGGGTCATGACAACAGCTTTGTTTTTATGATGACGTGCGAGTCCATCAAGCTTAGACGTCACACGCTTTGTGAAATCATCTTGATTCATCTGATGAACCTCCCAAAGATGGATTTAAATGAGCTAACGAAGCGCGTAAACCCTGAATAGCGCGATGGTAATGCGTTTTTACGCTTCCCTCTGTGCAATTCATGATCTGAGCAGTGGTTTGAGTATCAAACCCTTCCCAAGCACGCAACATAAACGCCTGTTGTTGTCGAACAGGTAGTTTACTGATGGCGTCTTGAATCTCTTCAATGGTTACGGCTTGATCCAGAAAGTCAAAAGGATTAGGTGTTGTTTCATCAACAACATCAGTTATTTCGTCGTCGGAATCTAAACTGACTTTTTTGAAAAAAGAAAATGGGTTAGACCTTCGGGCTTCCTTACGCCGCCAGTCCTGTAATTTATTATTCAGTATGGTGTAAAAAAGAGGATACCATTCATCGATACTCTTGTCTGCGTAAGACTTGTGAAGCGAAATAAACGCTTCTTGTACCAGATCCATGGCAATGCCTTGCTGACCTTGAGTGGCACTTTCCATCATGACAAGCGCACGGCCGCTCACATCTTGCATAAAAAACTTAAGACGTTGTTCGACAGTACCTTCATGGGTACTGCGTTCAGTTCGAGACTGTTTGGGCGCTAAATCCATAGAGATGGAAAATCCTGTCATTCGATCCCCATTCTTCCTATCTGGTTACATGTTCTATATAACGCTCAATAAGAAGAATAGGTTGACAACATCAACAGTTATTTACATACNGTCTAAATGATTTTATTCGATAAAAGAGAGACTTTAATATAAATTAACGTTTTTACAGTCGTTGGCGAACCATTTCAAAAAAACAGATAGAGCCTGCAATGGCCACATTTAAGGATTCCTGACCACCCGGCTGCGGAATGGTGACACTTTGCGCATGGGCAAGTGCATAATCTGACACACCCTGACCTTCATTCCCTAATATCCAGACACAAGGTTGGGTTAAATCTTGATCATAGATGCTGGTCGCCTTGTGAGAGCTGGTCACATAGACCGGAATTTTAAACTGATCAAGTACAACATCAAGCGCAATGTTTTCAAAGGCATACAGACTAAAATGTGCACCCATCCCGGCTCGTAACACGCGAGGCGACCATAAAGATGCCGAACCTTTGGTGCAAATGACTTGCTTAATATTGGCCGCCGCTGCAGAGCGAAGCAACGTTCCGACATTGCCTGGATCCTGAATATTTTCCAAAATAAGTGTATCTTGAGAAAAATCGATGGCCTGACTTGATTGAGGTAAGTCGATAATCGCCAAACATGCCAGTGAGGTACCAAGCGTACTTAAATCGCGGTATAAACTTTCTGCTAAAATAAACACGTGGCCAGTATATTGCGCTGCGATGGCGTCAAAATCTGGATGTTTTAATGCGGCTTCAGTGGTAAAAATGCTGTTAATTTTGCGTTGTTGCTGTAACCAAGACAAACATAAATGTGTGCCTTCAAGTACAGTTTGACGGTTCTTTTTACGAAAAGCTTGCTGTTCGATCAGCCCGCGTAAATGTTTAATTTTGGGGTTATCTTTAGATTCAAGATAAATAATCGACATATATAAAAGTCCACTGTGATGCCAAAACTGACATCACAGTCTGATAAAATTACTGATGATAACCGGTCACAAGATCGACTTCATTTTTTGAGCCGATAATGACAGGAACGCGCTGATGAAGATCGTTTGGCTCGATTTCCATGATACGCACGCGACCCGTGGTTGCTGCACCGCCTGCTTGTTCAATAATAAAGCTCATTGGATTGGCTTCATACATGAGACGTAAACGTCCAGCTGAGCTTGGATCTTTCAAATCGTATGGATACATAAAGATACCAGTACGGCATAAAATACGATGAACATCTGCCACCATACATGCGATCCAGCGCATATTGAAATCTTTACCGCGAACCGATGTTTTTCCTGCAAGCAACTCATCGATATAACGTTTAACTGGTGCTTCCCAGTGACGTTGGTTCGAAGCGTTAATAGCGAATTCTTGAGTATCCGCATTAACTTTAACCGACGCAGTTGTAAAGATAAACTCACGGCTTTCGATATCGAAAGTGAAGAAGTCTACGCCTGCACCAAAGGTAAGCGCCATCATAGTTGAAGGCCCGTACATAACATAACCGGCAGCAACCTGAGCTGTACCAGGCTGCATGAAGTCAGCAGCTTGCGTCACTGCTTGTTTGGCAGGTAAAACCGAAAAAATAGTGCCGACGCACATATTGATATCAATGTTGCTTGATCCATCTAAAGGATCAAACAAAACCAAGTACTTGCCATCTTGATGACCTGGGGTAAAATCGTCCAGCTCTTCCGATGCAAGGCCACCTACCTGAGGGTGTGCTTGAAGGGCATCAAGCAAAAGATCATTTGATAACACATCGAGTTTTTTCTGCGTTTCACCCTGAACATTTTCGTTACCTGCGCTTCCAAGCAGATCGGCCAATGCTCCTTTTTGAATGGCTTGATCAATTTCTTTACAAGCATTTGTAATTGTTTCAATCACTTGTGCCAACTCAGGTGTCAAATTCCCATTTTTTTGTTGTAGGTATTGAGCCAAGGTGAGATTTGACATACAAAATAACTCCGAAGAAGATGAATAGTGGTGATCTGCAACTGGCGCATAGTTTAGATGAGATTGGACAAAAAGAAAAATTATCTTACTTTATTTCTGGTTATTTTTTGCTTGCAAGCTTGCCATAACATGTTATGTTTAGTGGCATAGGAGAAATCCGAGGGTAGGAGCAGCAAAAATGACGACCAAGAAGTTTGAGCCAAGTCCCACCCCGAGCGAAGCTTTGAGTTTGGATGAGATCTCCAAAGAAAGTATTGCTGCAGCTTGGGAAGGGTATCAAGCAAAACCTGAATATAAAGAGTTTAATAAACACGATTTGATCGAGTCGTTTCAGCACCAAGAAGCAGATTCAAACCATACTTCACAGTAAAAGACATTCATATAAAAAGCGCCTTTCAATGAAGGCGCTTTTTATATTTTTTATCTATTACTTCAACAAAGGAGGAACTGCTTCGTAGTTGATTTCAACGCGACGGTTCTCTTTCCATGCTGCTTCATCATGACCCGCATTGATTGGCATTTCTTTGCCATAACTCACTGCTTCAAGCTGCTGTGGATTGACGCCATTGGTGATTAGGTAGCTTTGTACTGCTTTTGCACGACGCTCACCTAAGGCCATATTGTATTCACGTGTACCGCGTTCATCTGTATGACCTGTCAATGCAACACGAGAGTTTGCATTTGCCATTAGAAATTGAGCATGTGCTTGAAGTGTTTGATAGTCTTCAGTGGATAAATCACTGCTGTCGTAATCGAAATGGACCACGCGTTTTGCCAGAAAGGCACGATTTGCAGCAGTGACCCCTTTAGATGACGCACCAGTCAGATTTTTTGCATTTAATGCAGCATCTTCACTTAAGCCTTCTGTGCTTACAGTGGTCGTGCCAGTTGGATTCGTTCCAGTGGTCACAGGTGCAGCAGGTTTGCGGCTTGCACATCCTGTCATGATTACCGCTGTTGCCAGCACAGGTAAAACAAATAATTTCACAGCGTTCATATTAATCTCCAGTAAGATTATGTCTAAGCGTTATTTCGGTGCCCACGCAGGTTCTCTCACTTCACCCTGTTCACTTGGTAAATTCATTCGGAAGCGGCCATCTGTCGACATAATAGACAATAAGCCACGACTTCCTTCATAGGTAGCATAGACCACCATCTGGCCATTCGGTGAAAAGCTTGGTGATTCATCAAGGCTGGTTGGGGTCAGAATATTCACGATACCAGTCGAAATATTCATGATGGCCACTTTGTAATTACTACCTGAAGGGCGATGTACCAATGCGATATTCTTACCGTCTGCACTGAGTGTGCCACGTGCATTAAAGGCACCACGGAAGGTCAAGCGCTTAACCGATGAATCATCGAAACTGTAGCGATAAATTTGAGGTGAGCCACCGCGATCTGAGGTAAAAATAAAGGATTTGCCATCTGGTGCATAACGTGCTTCTGTATCAATCGCGTTATCGTTGGTCATGCGCTGTAATTGGCGGGTGGTTAAATCCATTTGATAGACTTCTGGATTGCCGTTCATCGACGCTGTAAATAACATCGATTTGCCGTCTGGAGAAAAACTTGGCGCGCCGTTTAAGCCTTTAAAACTTGCCAAAACTTCGCGTTGCCCCGTTGCTAAATCTTGCAAATAAATAGCGGGTCGTTTGGTTTCAAAAGATACATAAGCAATCTTTTTAGCGTCGGGTGTCCATGCCGGTGATAGAATTGGATCACGAGACGATAAAACGGTTTTAGGTTGTTCGCCATCTGTGTCTGCGATCTGGAGTGTATAACGCTGATTTGGAGTAGCAGGATTACGAAGTACGTAGGCAATACGCCCGCTAAAGTCGCCCGGTATACCAGTGAGGGCTTGATAAATCGCATCACTGATCATATGCGCAGCCTGACGTACGCGCGAAGCTGGAACAGTTAAGACTTCATTTAAAAGATATTGCTGCTTTTGCACATCGTAAAGTTGGTAATGTACTTCAAGTGCATTATTGGCTGCAGGTTTAACATTACCTACCACGACATAGGGAATGCCGGCAGATTGCCATGCTGAAGCCTGCACCTGATCTACCGAAGCTGTAGCGGGTAAATTTTTTGAAGAACTACTAAAACGACCAGATCGATTCAAGTCGTTTTCCACAATCGGAAACAAGGATTGATCATTTGCAAAAGGCACAATCGCGATTTTAGGCGCTTCTTCAGGCGCCTTTGCAATTTCAAGATGCAATTGGGCAAACGTGTTTGAAGTCACGGTCATCCCGAGAGCCGCAATGAGTGCGAAAGAAAGTAAATGTTTACGCGTCATATCCATAGTCGTGATAGAGGGTCAAATTGAATGGCTTGTGCTGTTTTAGCACGATTACATGCTTTGAATCCATTTAAAGCATGTAATCACAATCAAAAATTATTTTGCTGTAAACGACGAGGTAAACGTACGCGCTTCACGTCGTGCATCTGGGTCTGACGGCATTGGATAAGGGGCGGCTGATCGTACCGCAGCTTCGACACTCGCTTTGACATCTGCATCACTGGAATTCACCACCACCGAAAGTACAGAGCCGCTATCACTTAAAGTGACACGTGCAGTGGCTTTTTTACCAGCTGCACCCATAGGAATATTCCATGCGCGGTAAATTTTCTGCTCGAAATCTTTTTTGGCACTTGAAGCCACGCGTCTAGCTTCAGCTTTCTTCTGTGCCGCTTCTTGCTGTGCTTTTTCTGCTGCAGATTCACGGGCTTCAGCTTCAGCTTTTGCAGCAGCATCCGCTTTGGCTTTTGCAGCAGCATCCGC
>NZ_JVOR01000105.1:0-107471 GCF_001054715.1 Acinetobacter sp. 243_ASPC
GACATCAATCAATCCCGCATTCAATAAGACATAAAAAAAGGGCAGATGCCCTTTTTTTAATGCTTAAATTTTAAAAGCAAATTTAACCCACCAAATGTCCATATTGCACATAAAGAAAGATTAAAACAGCTAAAGCAACAAGTGGTGCTACGATTTTTGACCACGTTGGCACAACATCATGCACGACTTCGTTTACATCATGTTTGTCCGTGTCGTGGTGAGCAGTATGAACCATTTGATTGAATTCCTTCATTGTTTCGTCTAATGATACATCTTCTTCAATACTAGGTTTAGAGCCTATCAATTCTGTTAGTTGGTTTGTTGACCAAACCCAATCATCGGCTTGCCCAGAAAGATGGTCAATTTGTCCGATCATCAGCTCATTTAAGCCTATTTTACCTAAATGACCCGTTTGCTCTAACTGTTTAAGCTCTGAAAGCTGTAATGCTAGAATTTCGCTGAGACTACTCTCAAGCTGTTGTTTAGACAATGTCGATTGGTTTTTAGGAGATGTTGTAAGATGCCTTGCAATCTCTTGAATATAAAGCGGGTTTTGATCCTGTATTTCAGTATAGAGCTTGTCACTATCCTTGCGCCACAATTGAATTAGCTTACCCAGTACCAATGCGTTCAATTCAAAAATTTGTTGTTGACGCGTTTGAACTGTACTGCCATTAAGTAAATTTGGGGATTGAAGCAAACTTTGTTCAGCAAAATAATGCACTAAATCAAACGCCATCTTACACTCCGTGATGATCTAATCTAAAAGTCTTAAATTTGGTTTCTTCTTGCTTGTTTCTGGTTCAGTTTTTTCTTGCTCTTCCGATTCTAGAGCATTTTCTGGCATCTGGATATTTGAATATTCACTAGGATCAAAGAAAAGTCCTTGTCCATTTTCACGTGCATATATGCCAACGACCGCGTAGATCGGTACATAAATGTCACGTGAAACGCCACCAAAACGTGCCGAAAAGGTGATGGCATCATTGGTCATCTGAAACTGATGCACGGCATGTGGTGCAATATTTAATACGATTTGTCCATCTTGAATGAATTGTTCTGGAACAGAGGTGTAAGGCTGTGTCGTATCGACCAAGAGATAGGGTGTCAGCTGGTTATCGCAGATCCATTCATAAATTGCACGAGCCATATATGGGCGAGTTGGACTTAACGGTATTTCAGTTTCAGACATTGTGTACTCATCTATAGGTTAATTAAATTACTATAACGACTTTTTTCCTGCGCAGTCATCGATTTAACAAAAGCAGGACGACTAAAAACACGATTACAATACAACGTAATCGGGCGACTGCTGGTTTTAGGCAGCTCTACCCCCATGAGAGATAAGCGTATAAACATTGGCGCAAGCATGCAATCAAGAATGCTAAATGTTTCAGACATAAAGTAGGGGAAATGTTGAAAGAGTGGCACTAGCGATAGCAGCGTATTGCGTAATTCTTTTTGTGCCTTCTGCTGTTGTTCAGGCTGCAATGTATCTGAATGGCGTAGCATGATGTCTGCGAGCTTAAACCAGTCATTTTCAAAACGCCAGATATATTGTCTTTGTTCTGCCCGTGCTGCTGGAGAATCGGCATAGAGCTTGTTTTGACGATATCGATCGTCGATGTATTCTGCAATAATCGAAGCTGAAAACAACTTTAAGTTATTTTCTAGCAGCATTGGCAGTTGATTGTAAGGGTTTAGACTGGCCAGATCTTCATCTTCATAATCAACGAAAACCGGATGATATTTGATTTGTTTCTCGGCCAATAAGAAGCGGATCCAGTGTGACCTGAAATCATCTGCATGACTGTACAATGTGATTCCTTGGACAGATGGATTTTCAACTGGCATAGCTTAAGATACTAAAAATTCTAAAGGTTGTAGGATACTAAACTTGGGTCTAAAAAGATAATGGCACGCGTATTAGTTATTTATTTTATAGCATAAAGCCTTCATTATTTTAACCCAAACTCTAATGATAGATGCTGCAAATAATCATAAAAAAACCTCGGAAATCCGAGGTTTTTTGTCCAATTCGTAAACGAATTAACGTTTAGAGAATTGAGGACGTTTACGAGCTTTACGTAAACCAAGTTTCTTACGTTCAACTTCACGAGCATCACGAGTAACGAAACCAGCTTGACGTAGAACAGGTTTTAAAGTTTCGTCAGCAGCGATAAGCGCACGAGTAATACCGTGACGGATCGCGCCAGCTTGACCACCAATACCACCACCTTTAACAGTGATGTAAAGGTCAAACTTTTCAGTAACTTCTAAAAGTTCTAAAGGTTGACGAACAACCATACGAGCAGTTTCACGACCGAAATATTGCTCTAAAGTACGGTTGTTAATAACGAGTTTGCCTGTACCAGCTGACAAGAAAACACGTGCAGTTGCGGTCTTACGGCGACCTGTACCATAATTAGTAGCCATGTGCTGTATCCCTTAGATGTCCAAAACTTGTGGCTGTTGAGCAGCATGCGGATGCTCAGTACCAGCGTACACTTTCATTTTTTTGATCATTGCATAACCAAGAGGACCTTTTGGCAACATGCCTTTAACTGCTTTTTCAAGAACAGCTTCAGGCTTGTGAGCGATTAACTTTTCGAAGTTAGTCTCACGGATACCACCAGGGAAACCAGTATGGCGATAGTATTTCTTATCAAGTGATTTTTTACCAGTCACTTGAACTTGTTCAGCATTAATCACAACGATGTAATCGCCAGTGTCAACGTGAGGAGTATAAGAAGTTTTATGCTTACCGCGTAAACGACGAGCGATTTCAGTCGCAAGGCGACCTAAAGTTTTGCCAGAAGCATCAACAACATACCAGTCGTGTTGAACTTCAGCTGGCTTAGCGCTGAGAGTTTTCATTAAACCACTACCTATTATAGTTGGTTTGGACTATGGAATCTGTCCAAACAAAAGGAGTGCAAATTCTATATGAATTTGGGTGGAATCACAATCAAAAAGTTCGCCAAAACCGAGAATTTCAGACTGTTTGCATACAAAATTGATCAAATGGCAGTTTAAGAAAAGTGATGTAGATGTAATCTTTCGCTTTCATTTTTTTAATTACACAGCCATGCATTGATATTTAATACAAATCCACTCAAATGGCTGTGTTGTCTGAGGCATCCATAGGTATACTCAGAGCTTAGCGGAGGATAAATACCATGATGCCCTTATATGTAACCTCAGGAGAGCCGGCAGGCATTGGCCCAGATATTTGCTTGAGTTTGAGTCGCCATCGGTTTGAACGACCTGTTGTGGTCTTGGCAGATCGATCGCTATTACAATCTCGCGCAACACAGCTCGGATATGAGGTTGAGTTACTAGATTATACAGGTCAGCCTGATGCTGCGATGTCTGGACAGCTTTATGTGGAACATGTTCCGTTATTTAAACCTGTTCAAGCCGGACAGCTTGACTCTGCTAATGCAGCGTATGTGATTGAACAATTGACGCGCTCAGCCCGTTACGCAATCGAGCAAAAGAGTGTCGGCGTTGCAACAGCTCCCGTACAAAAATCGGTCATTAACGATGCCGGTATTGCATTTAGTGGTCATACTGAGTTTTATCAAGAAATGGCAGGGGTTCCACGCGTGGTCATGATGCTGGCAACGCATAGTTTGCGTGTTGCGCTGGCGACTACACATCTGGCTTTACGAGATGTTCCCGATGCCATTACTCAAACGCGCTTGATTCAGGTGATTGATATCTTGCTACACGATCTTCGTCGTAAATTTAAAATTGCCACACCACGAATTTTAGTCTGTGGTTTGAACCCTCATGCGGGTGAAGATGGTTATTTAGGCCGTGAAGAGATTGAAATTATCAATCCGGTTTTACAAGCCTACCGAGATCGAGGGATCGATTTAAGTTTGAGTCTGCCTGCCGATACTTTATTTACACCCGAACATTTAAAAGATGCAGATGCCGTGCTGGCGATGTATCACGATCAGGGATTGCCTGTGTTAAAATCACAAGGCTTTGGTGAAGCAGTGAACATTACACTCGGTTTGCCTTTTATTCGCACATCGGTTGATCATGGAACCGCGCTGTCTCTGGCCGGAACCGGATTGGCAAAAAGTACAAGTTTACATGTGGCGGTTGAGCTGGCTTTGGCGCTGGCACGTCAATAATCGAATTACGTTGGAAGTCTTTATGTATCAAATTAATGCCCTAAACCCCAAAGAAGAAGGGCATAAAGCTCGGAAACGTTTTGGTCAGAACTTCTTACACGACCAACGGGTTATTGCAAAAATCGTCCGTTCAGTCAATCCGCGCCCAGGTGATAATGTTGTCGAGATTGGGCCTGGTCTGGCAGCACTGACTTCACCTTTGATCGGTGAGTGTGACGCCCTCACAGTGGTCGAACTCGACCGCGACTTGGCGGCGGGCTTGCCTGAACGTGTTCCACATCCAGAACGCTTAACGATCGTTGAAGCCGACGCACTCAAATATGATTTTAGTCAGTTAGCGACGCAAGAACGTCCACTTCGTGTGGTGGGTAACTTGCCGTATAACATCTCGACGCCTTTGTTGTTTCATCTGTTGGAATTTGGCGACAAAGTCAAAGATATGCATTTTATGCTACAAAAAGAAGTCGTTGATCGTATCACTGCTGAGCCTAATACCAAAGAATATGGTCGTTTATCGGTCATGATTCAGTATTTCTGTCAGCCTACGTTTTTATTTGAAGTGCCTGCTGGCGCATTTAACCCACCTCCAAAAGTCACCAGTGCGGTATTTCGTTTAGTGCCGTATAAAGAAAAACCGATTGTGGCCAAAGATGAAAAAGCATTGTCTCGTTTGGTTTCTCATGTATTTACGCAACGTCGTAAAACCTTGCGAAATAGCCTGAAGGGTATGCTTGCAGACGACGCTTTTGATAAGGCGGGTATCGATCCGATGGCACGCCCAGAAACTTTAACGCTGGCACAATTTGTGGCATTGTCTGATCAAATGGTGCCGTAAGTATGACCACGCGCTATAACTATGTGATTGGTGATGTTCAGGGATGCTTTGAAGCGCTCAAAGCATTGCTCAAAGAAATTCAATTTGACCCAGATTTAGATAAACTTTGGTTTGCAGGCGACTTGGTAGCGCGTGGGGAAAACTCAGTCGGTGTACTGCGTTTTGTTAAGAAACTGGCCGAGCGTGGATGTGCCGAAACGGTTTTGGGAAATCATGATTTAACCTTGATTGCCTGCGCTCGTGGACACAAAAAAGTAAAAGCCAGAGACAATACCCAGCAAGTGCTTGATGCGATTGATGGCGATGAGCTCATAGATTGGTTGCGTCGCCAGCCACTGTGTCTGTTTCCCGATCGGCAGACAGTGATTACCCATGCTGGAATTCCGTGTATCTGGACGGCTGAACAGGCATTTGACCTTGCATGTGAAGTGGAAACCTATATCGGACATAATGATCTGACCCAACTCGATGCCTTTTTATCTGAAATGTATGGTGAAGCGCCTACATTATGGTCAGATCAATTGACAGGTATGGACAGACTGCGTGCGATTACCAACTACTTAACCCGTATGCGTTTGACCGATGTGCATGGGCGTCTGGAATTTAGTTTTAAAGATGAACTGACAGAACCTATGCCCAAAGGCTTTTTGCCGTGGTTTGATTTTGACTGTCCAGCGGCACATACACACCAGATCTTTTTTGGTCATTGGGCGGCCTTGCAAGGCATGACCATTAACGAACGTATTCAAAACGTAGATGGTGGCTGTGTATGGGGGCGTCGACTCATCGCATACCGATTGGAAGATCAACGGGCTTTTAGTGTTCAAAACCCGCTTGCAGAAGATTGGTAATCAAGTATTGAACCGCAGTGACAATCACTGCGGTCATTAATATAGTTAAGATGAATGTATTTAAGACTGTAGCGAGAGGACCAAGGTTGGTAGCCAAAGGGCAGTAAATACGCCATTGAGTGCCATGCCAAAAGCGGCATAGCGCCCAGCAACAGGGCCTCGCTGCCATGCTTGAGCGGTGCCAATGGCATGTGCTGCAAGACCAAGTGCCAGCCCAGAAGCACGTTCATCATGAATATGTTTTAAAATCCATGGCGAGAAAGCAGCTCCAATCACCCCCGATAAAATCACAATTAAGGTAACCAGTGTCAGTGGTGCATGTAGAAGCGTCGCAATGTTCAGTGCAATCGGTGTCGTTACGGCACGGGTCATAAAGGCCAAAATCGTCGGATGCGACATATGTAGTAAATAAGCCAGACTCACAGGCAGGGCCACAGCACTAAAGCTGGCAAAGCATAAAATACCGATCAGTGATTTGAGTGGCAGATCATCGTAGCGCATGGCCGCCAACGGGATGGCCAATGCAACGGTGACATAGCCAAGCAAATGACTAAATAGCCCGTTTACGCTGTTCATATATTGCTCATAGGGCAGTCCAACCAATGCCAATAATGCAACCACAATAAACATTCCAAATACCAAGACCGGAATTTGAGGTACGCGCTTATTTAAGGGCTTGGCACATACATAGGCAATCAGGGTAATGATAAAGCCGTAAAGAATGGTGAACATGTATTGACGATCTCCTTACAGCCAATGTTTAGCCATTTTGGCATAAACCCAGAGCGGTAATAATGTACTGACGACTAACACAGCTAAAAATAACGGAATTTCACTGCCCATGTGGACCAGCATCATGAGAGAGCCGGCACAGATGGGTAAAAAAGCGAATCCGCTTTCTTTCATAATTTTATTGTTGGTATCGACCAGCCGCGGAGGTACTTTTTTGAATTTACGCCAGATCAGTAAAACAGCAAGTAGCCCGATTAATCCCACTAAATTGCCCAGCTCGGGATGACCGAAATGTCCCATTCCCCATACCGAGCCTTCTCGAAACAAGATAATTAAGCCGAGCGTGCCGAACCATGCCAGCCAGTCAATCTGTTTTACCCAATCCATGTCACTGTTCTTTTTTGTCTTAATAACCCAAGTTTTAACCGATCTAGCGTTTGATTTCAAACTCTTCGAGTGGTCGTTTGAAGCGCGTTGCCTGTTCACCCAGCACATCGTCTAGTGAAATATGCGCTTGGCGAATCAACTGTTCGAGTTTTTGCGGAGCAATCATGACCTGCAAATGTAAATGTCCTTCGTCATCGAAGGCTTCCGATCGAATCACATTCAGATTGTACAGTTGCGTTCGTAACTTGCCATGCGTGGGTTTGAGTGTAAGCTCAAACATCTGATGTTGACCCATCAGGCATTCTTTGACTGCATTGTGTAGTAAATCGATGCCTTGACCAGAATGCGCAGAGACGTAAACCCGCTCTGGCTCATGCGGACGCGCATAAATCAGTTTAGGTTCCTCACCGCTGACATCAATTTTATTATAAACACGTAACACAGGAGCCTGTGCACCTATTTCTTTGAGTACACCTTCAACGGCCTCAATTTGTTCGAGCATGTCAGGGCTGCTACTATCGATCACATGCAGCAATAGCGTTGCCTCTAAAGTTTCTTCAAGTGTGGCTTTAAAAGATTCAATCAGATCGTGCTGCAAATTCCGCACAAAGCCAACGGTATCTGCCAACACCACGGTACCGATTCCATCCCAATCTAACCGTCGGAGCGTCGGATCGAGCGTGGCAAATAATTGATCGGCTGCATATACGTCGCTACTGGCCAAATGATTAAACAGAGTAGATTTGCCCGCATTGGTGTAGCCCACCAAAGAGACCGTCGGAATGGCTGCTTTTTGACGCGCGGCACGGCCTTGCAACCGGGTTTGCTGTACTTTTTCCAGTTTGTCTTTGAGTTGGGTAATTCGAATACGGATCAGGCGACGGTCTGTTTCGAGCTGCGTTTCGCCGGGACCACGTAAGCCGATACCACCTTTTTGTTGTTCAAAACCAGCAGACCAGCCACGTACTAAACGGGTCGAGAGATGTTTAAGCTGAGCCAATTCAACTTGCAGCTTACCTTCATGCGTACGTGCACGCTGTGCAAAAATATCTAGAATCAGCCCCGTGCGATCGATCACTCGGCATTTCATGATTTTTTCTAAATTTCGTTCTTGCGCAGGCGTGAGCGCGTGATCAAAAATCACCAGATTGGCCTCTAGCTCGTGTACTCGCTCGGCAATCTCTTCGGCTTTTCCGGAGCCAATAAACAGCTTCGGATCGGGTTTGACGCGCTGCGCAAAAACATGATCTAGTTGTTCTGCACCTGCAGACGATGCGAGTAACGCAAACTCATCGGCATCGAGATCGTCGAGGATATTGACGCTCACACTGACCAAGATGACGCGTTCTTTTTGATGCAGCTCCACAGATTCCACAGGCGCTTTAACTCATATAAATGGAAAAAGACTATTCTAGAATAATCCTTGAGATGTGGCGAATGAAATTGCATTTAGGCCTTTTAACCAGAGCATTTAAATCAGGCTATGAAATGCTTTTACCGCTAAAATAATCGCACCCGCATATAAAATGGTCCATCCAGCGATCATCTGTAAGATTGGGCCAGCATGAGTGTTGTGGTGATGCTGTTGCTGTTGAAGAGTATTCATATTGCTCTCCTTGTAATCTTAATTATCGATAAAAATATAATAGTTAATTGCTAAAAAGAATTGAAATTGAATTTATTTATGCTGACGTTCGGTTTTTATCATCAATACAAAATTTACCAGATCGGTATAGAATGTACCCAACCTGAATGCATCATGATCTTTATGACAGAACACACTGCTGACACACAATCATCATTAAACCCACTGACTCGCCTAGCGTTATATAGCAAAAAATTTGCGCTGGGTTTGGGCGTTGTTGGAGAAGGATTTTATCTGGTATATCGCCATGGTTTGTACAAGCATCCAAATGATCCCGCCAACACACGTTATGTGCAATATTTTTGTCGGCGCTTATGTAAGGTCTTTAATCTCGATGTGCGCGTGCATGGTGAAATCCCGCGTGAGCCGGCTTTATGGGTCAGTAATCATATCTCGTGGTTAGATATTGCAGTCTTGGGTTCTGGTGCGCGCGTCTTTTTTCTGTCTAAAGCAGAAGTGGAAAAGTGGCCGATACTCGGTCAACTCGCCAAAGGCGGTGGCACTTTGTTTATCAAACGTGGTTCGGGAGATTCGATTCGAATTCGCGAGCAAATTAGCGCATTTTTGAAAAAAGATATTCCGGTGCTGTTTTTTCCCGAGGCAACCACCACCGATGGTAAAACCATTAAACGCGTGCATGGCCGTATATTAGGTGCTGCACTTGAAGCACAAAAGCCAGTACAGATTTGTCTGATTTGCTATGTTAATCAGCACGGCGAGCTCGATACGGTGGCACCATTTATTGGTGATATGTCTTTTGTTGAACATGTGAAACGTGTATTGGAAATGCCAAAAGTCGTAGCACATTTGATGGCATTGCCTGCCATTTCGGTAGAAGGGCATACACTTAAAAGCCTGACCGATGAAGTTCAGCACAAAATGCACGAAGGCCTTGAAGAATTACATCGGCTAACATTGAAGCAGACGCCGCTGACTACATAAAGCCTTCGATCGGTAACCAAGAGACCAGCTTAACCCCCGCCTTTTGCCACCATTTCATACGAGGTTCCTTGGTATATACCTTGGTACCCGTCGGAGTTTGGCGATACCAATTGATTTTATGGTTGGCATCGAGCACCAATTTATAGGCATATTTGGTCAGTTGCTGATCCATGGTTTGATGTACTGCTTGTGCCAGTGGCGGGCTATTAAGTACAACACCAATTTCAGTGTTTAAGTACGATGAGCGTGGGTCGAAATTAAATGAGCCAATAAACACCTGTTTTTGATCGACTTCCATCAATTTGGCGTGCAGGCTTGAGCGGCTCAAACCTTTCATGCTGACTTTGGCCTTCTTCACCAATTCATCGGTGTATTTGTCCATGTCTTCTTTTTCAAGTGATGGCAAAAACTCGTATAATTGCACGCCGTTTTCTAATAGCTGCTGACGGTATTTGGCATAAAAAGCATGCACTACCGGCACATCATTGGCTTTAAATGAATTGGTCAGTACTCGAATTTTGATGCCTTCATTGGCCAGGTTAGTCAAACGCTTGGCGCCTTCTTTTTCAGGTACAAAGTATGCCGAAATCAAATCTAAATTTTCTTGCGGCTTTTCAATATTCTTGATCAGTTGAAAGTTCAGATGCTGTTCTTTCTTGGCCTTGGCCCGAATTTTATCTGGAGAGTCTTTCACAACAGTCGCTTTGACCCAGTCTAACTGAATATTGTTGTTGAGCCACTGGTCAAAAGCATGTGAACGAGTGGTGAGATCCAGATAGTTTTGTACACTGACCTTGCTAAAGTACTGATCGAGTTGCTGCTTTAAATCAGGATAGCGTAAACGGTGCTGATCTGAGTTGACAATATTTTGTACCGAGTAGGCGTATTTATCGTTCCAGTATTCGTCAAACGACGAGACAATATCATCCACGGCAGCGCCTACGAGCAATACGTCGACATCAGAAAACTGGTAATTGTCGCTCACGTTATAATATTGATTGGTCATGTTGCGCCCGCCAATCAGTGCCACCTGATTATCGGCGATAAAGCTCTTGTTATGCATGCGTCGATTGATACGCTTTAAATCTAGCACCATATCCATGGCGCGGTATTGACGAAAGCGGTAGGGATTAAACAGTTTTACGTTGATATTTTGGTGCTGCGACAGCGCCAGTAATACGCCTTCCATTTTTTTAGCATTGTTATCATCAATGAGTAAGCGTACTTTGACGCCACGATCGGCAGCACGAATTAAAGCATGTAACGCCAATGCACCAATTTTATCGTTATCCCAAATATAGTATTGTAGATCGAGAGACTTTTCAGCCTTGTCAATGAGTCTCAAGCGCGCAGCCAATGCCTCTAAGGGCTCGTACAGTACATGATAGCCTGTCAGATCTGGATTCTGCTGCTTAAGCGGCGTAATAATTTTTGAGAGTGTGGTGTCTGACGTATCTACTTGATTGGCATACTGAGCCACTTCTGGGCCTGGTTTGGGCAGTGTGCTACATCCACTCACTCCAAGCACACCAATGAAGGCGCAGGCAACCATAGCACGCGGTATTGCGTAACCGTGTGTCATGGATTTGAAACCTTGTACAGGAGTTTTAGATGATTTCGCCATAATACGTACAAACAAAAATCTGGGCTAGAGTATAATTATTCCATATCTAAAGATAAATAAATGAAATAAAGATGTCTGAGCACGATCTTATTTCCTTTGAGAGCAGGTATGTCGAATTCTAGTTCAATCATTTTTTACTTCTATATATGTTTTGTGCTGTTAGCAGTTTGGGCTATTGCACAGGCTTGGTTGAGTCAATCACGTACCGAGACTATTCATCCCTTTAAAGCATTCGTTCATTTATTGGTGTTTTATCTGTCTTATCTCTTATATCCCTTGGCGCTGTTTAGTGCTTACGCGGGATGGACCGGATACTACAGTTCTCAGCAGGCAATTTTTATATGTGTCTTGAGCCTTGTGTTGATTTACGCCCGTTTTATCGAGCCGCATTTTATTCATGTACATCACCATCAATATCGTCTTAATCCCGAGCAACCTTTTCATACACCGGTTAAGGTGGCACTGATTGCCGATTTGCATATTGGACTATTTTCTGGGCATGAGCGTCAGTTGCGTACACTGGTGAAAAAGCTCAATCAGTTACAGCCAGACTTAGTGGTGGTCGCTGGCGACTGGACTTACGAACCTGAAAACACATTGGTAGAGGAGCTGAAAATACTCAGTGAAATTCAGGCACCCGTTTATTCGGTACCGGGCAATCATGATGAACAGTATCCTGGTCCTCCGATTCAGCAATTGCTGAAAAATGCGCTTGAAAGTAATAATGTGATAGATATTGAAGGAAAAATTATCGATTTTGACGAGTTTCGTTTGATTGGCATCGGTGATTTATGGGCCGGCAAAACCGATATGCGTGCCATGCCAGATTTGCCACAGGATAAACCGTGGTTAATTCTTTCGCATAATCCGGATACCGTCGATATGGTGCCAGCCTTGCCTACACGTCCTTTAATGCTTTCTGGGCATACCCACGGTGGTCAAATTGAATTGCCTTGGGTTACCAGCTACATTATGAAAAAAGTTTCGATTTTAGGCCACAAAAAGGGCCTATATACACACGAACATGCCGATGTTTTTGTGACAGTTGGCACCGGGATGGTGGGGATTCCGTTTCGTTTTCGGGTACCTCCAACCATCGATATGATTGAGTTAATTTAATGACTAAACACTCCTCAATTAAGTGATCCAGAATAGAATGGCGATAATAATCAGTCCAATGCAAAACAGCAAAACAAGCTTAGACATGTCTTTTTTCTTGGTCTGATCTTCAATGCCATGCATCTGATTGGGCATGACAGGCCGAGATGCGAATGTATTGGGATGACGACTGGTATTGTTGCTTTCTAACAAAGAAGATGAACCTTCCACCTCATTTCGACGTTTGATCAAATCAATAAAACATGCATCTAAACTCGGGTAGGTGCGCCTATAAAATTGCTGCATGATTTGATTCCAATGAGGGTGCTGTTCATCAATCCGCTGTTTTTGACCATTTGAATCAATAACATGCATGGTGCGTTTAGCATAGTCGACCTGTATTCTTTCATAGCTTAACGGTGAAGATGATGGTGGAAAATCTGACTCTAGCCACGTATCTGTATGATCTGGATCTTGTTCGATCAGATCCATTGCTTGTTTGGCATCTTGCAAGGAGTAACCACCGTGATCAACCAGATATTTGATGGCTTTGATCTTGTCGCCGTTTTCAATGAGTCCGATCAGTTCATCTAACTGGGTTTCATTGAGCCTAGAGTCCAAGGCGATAATGGATGTTGTTGAGGGCGAAGAGGATAAAATTTCAGGCTGCTGTTCGATTTGATCTGCCAGCATTTTTGCTTGCTGCAAGGAGCAGTGTGTGTGATCCACTATGTATTTCACGGCAGCAACTTTCTGGCCGTGCTGGATCAACTTTGAAACATCTTGGCGTTGTTTTGGAGTGAGGATCTGCATATTATTCTGATCATTATTGATGCGTTGATCTTATTGTTTAAAAGAATCATTTGGGAAAACAGTGGCTTTTTGTAGCGGTATAAAAAAAACCAGCCTAAGCTGGTTTCTTAGAACGATAAACACTTAAATCTGATTATTGACATCTTGGTCTTTGGTTTCACGAATCAGTAAAAAGGCAAGCAGAGACAGCAAAGATGCGGCAGACATATACCAACCAACTGCCTGTAAGCCATAACCTTCTGCAAGTTTTGTTGCAATGAGTGGTGCAAACGATGCACCAAAAATACCTGCAAGGTTAAAGGTGAGGGCAGAACCGGTATAACGAACGGATGTTGGGAATAATTCTGACAATACTGTACCAATCGGCCCGTAGGTCAGCCCCATAATTGAAAGACCTATGCACAAAAACAGGAACACAAAAAAAGTACTGCCCGATTCAAGCAACGGCGCAAACAATAGACCAAACACTGCTGCTGCCAAACAAATGCCAACCGATGTTTTTTTACGGCCAAATTTTTCGGCCATAACAGCAGAAATTGGAATAAACGCAGCAAAGCAAAGTGTTGCAATCAGTTGAAGCTCTAAAAATTCGCCTCGTGCATAGCCAAGTTTATTGGTGCCCCAATTCAAAGCAAATACGGTGGTTAAGTAAAACACCACAAAGGTACAAATGGCTGCAATAGTACCTAAAACCAGCTTAGAGAAATGTTTGGTAATCACTTCTTTAAAAGGAATGTTGACTTCTTTTTGCTTGTCGAGCACTTTTTGGAATGCGGGTGTTTCGTGTAGTTTCAAACGAATATACAAACCCACAAGCACCAAGACTGCACTGGCAATAAAGGGAATACGCCAGCCCCACTGCATAAAGGCAGCGTCCGACATAAAGGCGCCCAAGGCCAAAAATGAGCCCGTGGCCAAAATAAAGCCGATTGGTGCGCCAAGCTGCGGGAACATGCCATACCATGCCCGTTTGCCTTCTGGTGCATTTTCGGTTGCCAGTAAGACTGCGCCACTCCACTCACCACCTAAACCCAGCCCTTGGCCTAAACGACACAGTGCCAGCAACAACGGTGCCACAATCCCAATTTGGGCATAGGTTGGCAGCAGGCCGATACAGACCGTAGAAATCCCCATCGTTAAGAGAGCAGCTACGAGCGTTGCCTTACGTCCAATTCGGTCGCCCAAATGACCGAACAAAGCCGCACCGATTGGGCGGGCAATAAAGGCAATTGCAAAGGTGGCCAGCGATTGCACGATGGCTGCACTGCCACTACTTGCTGGAAAGAACAAATGCGGAAAAATGATGACCGCGGCCGTAGCGTAGATATAAAAATCAAAAAATTCGATGGTGGTGCCCACAAGACTGGCGAATAAAACGCGAGTTTTAGAATTTGTGGCAATTTCAGGATTTGCTGTAGTAGTGGTTGACGACATAAATAACCTTACACTTCTTAAAATAAATTCGTTTTTTTGGAAGCGTAATTTTTTAAAAAAGCGATAATTTCTTAAAAAAGTAGCGACAGTTTGCTGCTGATAACGCAAGAAATCAGGGTCACTGAAATTTCAGGCTTTATCGGCTAAATCACGTACCAGTAGATCGCAAAGAAGTGTGATCCTGCACCTAACAGTACAAAAAGATGCCAGATGGCATGGGTATATCTTACCTTTTTTAAGGCATAAAACAATGCTCCAATCGTATAAGCCGCGCCACCAAAAATCAGTAAATTCAAGGCATCTGAACCAAGAAACTTGCGCATATCATCGACGACCAGTACAGCCAGCCAGCCCATCACCAAATAGGCTGCCAGCGAGATCTTTTGAAAACGATGAATAAACACCAGCTTAAACAAAGTACCGATCAAGGCAATGATCCAAAGTGCAATTAGAAGATAGGTGGCTTTGGCTGTTGGAATCGCAATACTCAAAAAGGGCGTGTAGGTGCCCGCGATCAGATAATAAATGGCTGTATGATCGAGCTTTTTGTACCAGTGACGTTTTTCTTGGGTTTTAGCAAAGTGATACAGCGTGGAGCTACTAAACAGCAACACCAAGCTTAAGGCATAGACCAGCAGCCCGATCCATTGCGCTAAGGGTAAGCTGCTACCTTTGATGAGTAAAAAAACTGCTCCGATCACCGCGAGGCCTGCACCGAGTGCATGACTCCATGCATTGAGCTGTTCTTCAAGCGGATCGTAATCTTGCACAGGAGATTGAGCCATTCATTATTCTTTCTATTAAAAATACACTTGTATAGTAATTCAATTTTGTTTTTAAAGTAAGTCGATTTAAACTATGTTGCTTAACATACAAGGTTTTTGATTATGTCCGTTCAGGCTTCCGAAATATCATCGCAACAACAGTTCCTTGAACTCATTCAAGAATCGATTGAAAATCAAGAATTTGATCGTTTGATCTTGAGTCAGTACAAAGGTGATGAGCCTGAGCTGGAAAAAATTACGTGTCGTGTTGTGGAATTGCAACAACAAGTTAAACTCAATGTGCTTTACCATTACACCACCAAAGATGTGACCAAAAACTACCCGCTAGATGAAGCACTTGATTGTATCGAATCTTATTTGGCAGCGTGTAAGCAGGCGAATCTGTTTAGCTCGCGCTTAGATGCACAACTGAAAAAAAATAAAAAGAAAGCCATGCTCACCGTACAACAGCGTCAGCCAAACCGTACTCAACCTGCCACGACACTACAGCATAATCGAGAAAAACAGCGTTATATCGATGCCAGTGCGCCGTTTTTACAGGGGCTCGGTATTAGTGACAGTCATGGCAAAATCATTCCGGCGATGGCCAGAAAATGGAAACAGATTAATAAATTTATTGAAATTTTTTCTCATGCCTATGAGCAAATTTCGCTGAAAGACAACACCATCAAGATTGTCGATTTTGGTTCAGGCAAGGGCTATCTAACGTTTGCTTTATATGATTATTTGCAACAGCAAACCCAGACTCAGCCACAGATTACAGGCGTTGAGTTACGTTCGGCTTTGGTCGAGTTTTGTGAACAGCTTGCACTAAAATCAGGATTTGATCATCTTGATTTTTTTGAAGGTGATGTACGAACCTATCAACCTGAACGCTTAGATGTCATGATCGCGCTGCATGCCTGTGATATTGCCACAGATTTTGCCATTCATACCGGTATTCGGCTCAATGCCTCGATGATCATGTGCGCACCTTGCTGTCATAAGGAAATCCGGCCGCAATTACAAAGCCCGAAAGTGCTTAAGCCGATGCTACAATTTGGTATCCATGCGGGTCAGCAGGCCGAAATGCTCACCGATACCTTACGTGCCTTGTTGCTCAAGGCGCATGGCTATGACGTTAAGGTCTTTGAATTTGTTTCACTTGAGCATACCAGTAAAAACAAAATGATTTTGGCCACCAAGCGTGAACAGAATGAGCAGCCAGATGCACACATCTTGGAACAGATTCAGGCATTAAAACAGATGTATGGTATAGAGAAACAAACCTTAGAGTTGCTATTAAACGATCAGATCGCGATTGAAAATGTAGGATGTAAATGTTAAATGACTGAAAACGTTACATCAAACTTGCAACTTGATCTTCAAATCGGAGATTGGCGCAGCCTCAAACAGGATGCCAAATATATTCGGACACTGGTATTTATTGAGGAGCAACACATTCCTGAACAAGAGGAATGGGATGATCAAGATCAGGTTTCGCAGCATTTTGTGATGTATCACGATGGTCAGCCAATTGCCACAGCGCGCTTGCTTCCAGATCGTAGTATTGGGCGCGTGGCGGTTTTAAAAACGTATCGCGGTATGAAGATTGGACACCAGCTTATGCAGGCCACGATTGATTATGCAAGGCAGCATAACTTGCCTGATTTAAAACTTTCTGCGCAGGTCTATGCAACAGGTTTTTACACACGTTTGGGCTTCGTTCAACGCGGTGAAACTTATGACGATTGCGGAATCGAACATATTGAGATGTTTTTATCTTTAATTACATAGACATTAAGTAGCGCTTGGGTGTGGTGGTTCCTTGGGGAAATCAGGAATTAAGTATCCATGATCTATTGTCCAATCGGTTAGTCGGTTAGTACTTTGGAAAGATCAGAACGAATTGATCTGATCTCAACCGAGTTAAGCCAACCCTTTATTTAAGCGATTGCCATGCTTCCATGGCGGCGTAGCCAGTTTCTTGACCCACCCGATAAGTATATTCGAGTTTTTTACGATCTTTACACAGTCGACTGGCCAAGCCTTTTTTGTTGGGAACACACACCTCCAAAATACGCTGCTCATTTGGCTGACGTAAAAAGCTCACTGAGTCGTTATAGCGTAAACAACGCGCTTGGAGACTTGAGGCAAAACCATGGTGGTGTTTGAGCATATACTTGGCCAAGAACTGATCGCCCTTACTGCTGGTTTTGGCATAATGTTGCGGCCGTGTACGAATCACCATGAGTGCATTGACATTGTGTTGTTGCGCGGCCCATTGAACTGGTAGGGCATCGGCCACACCGCCATCAAAATACGGTTCACCCATAATGTCGACAGGCTGTCGGGTGAGCACAGGAATGGTACTTGAAGCACGAAGGGCGCTGAGCAGATTGTCCTTTCCTGCACGTAGATATTCGGCACGACCACTTCGTGCATGCGTCAGCACCATATAAAAGTCGGGATTTTGGGCAAAGAGTGCCTGCTGATCGAGTGGGCGTTCTGCTTCACCCACCTGCCACATCCATTCAAGATCGATTAAATCGCCGCCCTTTAAAAAGCGTTTATAGCTGATAAATTCTGGACGCAAAGAATGATCGATATAAAACTGAAGCGTGCGACCGTGTTGACCAGCCAAATAGTTGGCCAGATTGGTCGAGCCTGATGACACACCGACATACAGATCAAAGGGATTAAACTGTTTTTCTAAAAAGGCATCGAGTACACCTGCGGTAAAGGCACCGCGCATACCGCCGCCTTCAACGATAAGTGCTTGACGTTGGGGAGTAGACACAATAAAAACTCAAAAATTAGGGTTGTTGCGAAGCGGGAGCATGGGTATTTTGGGGTGCAACAGGCGCAACTGACGCATGGGAAGTGTCGTGCTTTTGGCGTTGCTGACTAGGCATGTAATCGGGTTCGCTGCTCATGGCGAAATATAAAAAAGTGAAAAAAATGGTGGTAATTACCCCCACAATCATAACGAATTTCCAGCCTAATCCGGTAGATTCCGCATCATTAGAATGATTTGTTCGGTTCATACTTAGCCGTCCACATGCAGAGCATAATGAAAACAGCGTTATAGCATATTTTGCTGATGTGAACTGTGTTAAATCATCATACTTCAGCCATACAAGTACGCCTTATCTATACAGACAAGGCGTACTGCGTATAACCGATTATTACTGAATGGGCTGATTGGTAGCCGCTTTTTCTTTCAACAGCGCAGGTGGTGTGAAGCGTGCTCCATAACGCGCCTCTAATTGTTGCGCACGTTCTAAAGCCTGTGCGGTTCCGTGCTGATTTAAAAACTGAATAGCACCGCCTGTCCATGCAGCAAAGCCAATACCAAAAATTGACCCCACATTGGCATCGATTACCGATTCAAGGACGCCTTCTTCGTAGCAACGTAAGGTGTCGAGTGCCTGAACAAACAAGAAACGATCAATCATGTCTTGTTCAGAAAGGGAATGCGGTTTTTGCCAGCGGGAAAGTCCCGGCCACAAAAACTTTTTATCATTTTCAGGATATTCATAAAATCCTGCACCAGCCGCCTTACCTTTGCGGTCGAGCTCATGAATCATGCAATGAATCAGATCATCAACTGGAGATTCAGGTAAGGTTTTTCCTTCAGCTTGCAAGGCACGACGGGTTTCTTGGGTAATGTGTTCTGTCAGCGTAAGTGATACTTCGTCTTGTATGGCCAGCGGACCAACAGGCATACCTGCTTTGAGGGCTGCCATTTCAATCTGTGCTGGATGTACGCCCTCGGCCAGTAAACGCATTCCTTCATTGATAAATGTGCCAAAAACCCGACTGGTAAAAAAGCCACGACTGTCGTTGACTACAATTGGAATTTTACCAATCTGCTGGACAAAATCGTAGGCTTTGGCCAGCGTTTCAGCAGATGTGCGTTGGCCTTTGATAATTTCGACCAATTGCATTTTATCGACCGGGCTAAAAAAATGTAGGCCGATAAATTTTTCTGGATCTTGACTGGCTTGGGCCAAGCCACTGATTGGCAGTGTAGAGGTGTTCGATGCAAAGATACCCTCTTGAGCCAAATAAGGTTCTGCCTCTTGAGTCACCTGTGCCTTAAGTGTTTGGTTTTCAAAGACTGCTTCAATGATCAGATCACAGTCGTGTAAATCTGCCGCAGTTGCGGTTGGCACAATTAAAGCAAGAATCTGATCGCGTTTTTCTGTGGTCAGGCGTCCTTGTTGAACGCGCTTATCTAAAAGCTTGTGCGAGTAAGCTTTGCCTTTTTCAGCATTTTCAAGAGAGATGTCTTTAAGGACAACAGTAATGCCTTTTGTGGCTGTAGCGTATGCAATGCCGGCTCCCATCATGCCTGCACCTAAGACGCCTACTTTTTTGGCCTGCCACTTGGCGATGTCTGCGGGCCGACTTGCACCAGATTTGATGGCATTTAACCCATGCCAGAAAGTACCAATCATGTTTTTGGATATTTGCCCGGTGGCCAGTTGAGTGAAGTAGCGCGACTCAATGCGAAGGGCGGTATCGACATCGACCTGAGCACCTTCAACTGCTGCTGCCATAATCGCTTCCGGTGTTGGATAGCATCCCTTGGTTTTGTCGCGGAGCATGGCAGGGGCAATCGCTAAGATCTGAGCCACAGCAGGGGTTTTGGGATCTCCGCCGGGAATCTTGTAGCCTTTTACATCAAACGGTTGCTGACTTTTCGTGTTGGCTTTGACCCACGTCATGGCTTTTTCTAACAGCGCTGATTCATTTTCAGCAGTATCGTGTACGAGGCCAAGAGATTTTGCTTGCTCGACACCAAATTGTTTGCCTTCCATCAAGTAAGGAAATGCAGTTTGTAAGCCCAACAGCCTCACCATGCGAACAATCCCTCCACCACCGGGAAGTAAGCCCAAAGTCACTTCAGGCAAACCAAATTTGGTTTTTGGGTCGGTGAGCGCAATTCGGTAGTGACAGCCGAGTGCTATTTCCCAGCCGCCGCCGAGTGCGGTGCCATTTAACGCCGCTACAACAGGCACGCCTAGCGTTTCAATAGTGCGTAAATTTGATTTCAGTGCTTCAATCATTTGAAAAAAGTCGCTGGCCTGTTCGGGCTGAACCTGAATCAGTTCGTCTAGATCACCGCCAGCAAAAAAGGTTTTCTTGGCCGAGCGAAAGATAATGCCTTTCAGATCCGTTTCGGCTTTGAGCTTTTGAGTGATTTCATTGAGTGAATCACGAAATTCTGCATTCATGGTGTTGGCAGATTGCCCTGTAGAATCGAGTGTGAGAATCACAATCTGATCTGCATTTTTTTCGTAGTGAATTGCGCTCATGAGATTCTCCTTACACTCGTTCAATGATCGTCGCGATACCCATCCCACCGCCAACACACAAGGTGGCCAGCCCGCGTTTTTTATCTTGACGCTCTAGTTCGTCTAGCAGTGTGCCCAAAATCATGGCACCCGTTGCACCCAGTGGGTGACCCATGGCAATTGCACCACCATTCACATTCACTTTATCTTCTGGCACCTGTAGTTCATTGATAAAACGCATCACTACAGCCGCAAAGGCTTCATTAACTTCAAATAGGTCGATATCGTCAATAGTTAAGCCGGCTTTTTGTAAGGCTTTGCGGGCTGCAGGCGCAGGCCCAGTCAGCATAATGGTTGGATCTGTACCGACCAGCGCGGTTGCCAGTACTTTAGCGCGTGGTTTTAACCCTTGCTCTTTGACTGCTTTTTCAGAGGCAATAAGTACAACGGCTGCACCGTCTACAATGCCGGATGAATTTCCCGCATGATGGACATGATGAATTTTTTGCGCTTCTGGATATTTTTGTAGGGCTACGGCATCGAAACCCATTTGCCCCATCATTTCAAAGCTGGCATTGAGTTTGGCTAAACCTTCTAGCGTGGTTTGACCTTTGATAAATTCATCTTTTTCTAAAATCATGACGCCTGAATGATCTTTTACAGGCACGACAGATTTATCGAAATAACCTTGCGCTTGCGCCGCAGCGGCCTTTTGTTGTGAACCGACTGCAAACGCATCGACATCTGCACGAGTATATCCATCGAGAGTTGCAATTAAGTCTGCGCCAATGCCTTGTGGCACAAAAGACGATTTTAAGTTGGTTTCTGGATCGAGCGCCCACGGGCCGCCATCTGATCCCATTGGAATACGTGACATCGACTCTACACCGCCAGCCACCACAACATCCTCCCAGCCCGAGCGGACTTTTTGTGCTGCCAGATTCACAGCCTCCAAGCCTGAAGCGCAAAAGCGGTTAATTTGCACTCCAGCCACATCATCGCTCCAACCAGCGGCAATTGCAGCGGTCTTGGCAATATCGCCACCCTGATCACCCACTGGCGTTACACAGCCCAAAACAATATCATCCACTTTGGCTGTATCGAGCTGATGGCGTTGTTTAAGTTCATTGAGTAAGGTTGTGAGCAAGGTGATAGGTTTTACTTCATAAAGTGAGCCATCTTTTTTTCCTTTTCCACGTGGCGTGCGGATGGCATCGATGATGTAGGCTTCGCTCATCAGTGTTCCTTCTTTTGATCGTCAATATTGTTATGTTTTGCAGTGTAATGGATTTTACCTGCAAGACAATGACGAGAAGGTCATCTGGTCAGTGATGGTTTTTGCCAACGCCATAAAAAAACGTCTGGATTAATCCAGACGTTTGAAGAGACAGAATGCTCAGTGACTTCTTAATGATAGCCGTGCAACTGACGATACAGACCCGGTGTAACTCCGGTCCATTTTTTAAATGCACGATGGAAAGTACTGGTTTCACTAAAGCCGACTTGTTGTGCGACATCTTCAAGCGTCAAATCTGGATTGAGCAGCAAATGAATTGCAGCGTCACGACGTAACGCATCTTTAACCCCTTGATAGCTCTTGCCTTCGGCTGCCAGACGACGACGTAAGGTTTGTGGCGACAGATATAGCATCGAGGCCACATCATTGAGTGTCAGCATTTCTTCGCCAATTTGGCTCTTGAGCACCTCACGAATCCGAGAGGTGAGCGAATTGGTATTCTTAAACTTGATCAGGAGCTGTGCAGGGGCGGCCTTTAAAAACTCTTCAAGGGTTTTTTCGTCTTGGCGAATAGGCAAATCCAGATAATCCGCAGCAAACGTAATTTCGGTGCGTGGTGCATCAAACTGCATGACCGGTGCAAAAAACAGTGCATCGTATTCGTCTGCATGTGCCGGACGCGGATAGCTAAAGTGGACGCGTTCTAACGGCAGGCGACGTTCGATCAGCCATGATGCCAGACCGTGCCAGATCATCAGCATACTCTCGGTAATAAAATGATCGGGATCGAGTGTTTTGGGAATAAGAGGCACCAGACGTGCTTCGTGTTTATCGCGTTCAAGCGTCACCGACCATTCATCGCCAAAAAGTTTATAAAACTGAGACGATAGCTCAAGCGCTTGGCCGAGAGTTTTGGCATGAATAATCAGTTGGCACATAATGGCAAAGGTACCCAGACGACGCGGCTGCACATCAAAACCGACATGCTCATCTTGAGTGACCATCCACAGCATTTTGATAAAGCGTGTGTATTGTTCTGGGGAAATACGGGCTTTAGGCTGGCGTAATAATTCTGCCTCGATTCCAACGTGGGACAGTAAGGTTTCGACATCCATGCCTAGGCGTTTTACGCCTGTTAACGCCGCATTCACAAAGTGGATACTAATGGTATCGCGGTTTACGTTTAATCCTTCGGTCTCTTTGATGTTCACTTGCAGTTGGCCTAAATGACTTTAAAAAATATTGGATTGGCGATTTACAACACGGGTAAATCATTTTCTTTATGTTAAATTGCCGAAATGATCAAGGTAAATGGCTGAACATGACATTGTGTCCTTTGTTTTACATTTTTATGATGAAGTAAAATAGTCAAAAAGAGTGATAACAAGATCATGAATACCCCATTAGCTGGACTGCGCGTTCTGGATTTTTCAACGTTATTGCCCGGACCATTTGCCACCTTATATTTAGCAGATTTAGGTGCAGATGTCATACATATTGAGTCACCGACACGTCCAGATTTGGTCCGAATTATGCCACCGTATGCCAATGGGCAGGCCACAGCACACAGTTACCTAAATCGAAATAAACAATCGATTACGTTAGATTTAAAAGACCGTGCAAGTATCGAGAAAATTTACGCCAAAATTCAGGAGGTTGATATTGTCGTTGAACAATTTCGGCCCGGCGTCATGACGCGTTTGGGGTTAGATTATGCAACCTTAAGTGCGCTCAATCCGGCTTTAATTTACTGCTCAATTACCGGCTATGGGCAAACTGGAACATATCGGGATCGTGCCGGACATGACATTAACTATGTGGCGTTATCTGGTATTGCTGGATATGGGGGACGTAAGGCATCGGGGCCACCCCCAATGGGCATACAAATTGCCGATGTGGCCGGCGGCTCATTGCACGCCGTGATTGGCATTTTAACTGCCGTAATTGAACGGTCAAAAAGTGGGCTAGGTCAGCATGTCGATATTTCAATGACCGACTGTGCTGCTGGGCTAAATGCCATGAGTGCCGCAGCGACATTGGCAGCAGAGGAGCCACCGCGTGCAGAAAGTGAGGTCCTCAATGGAGGCAGCTTTTATGACTATTATGAAACCGCTGATGGACGATACTTCTCGATTGGCGGGCTAGAGCCGCAATTTATACAGGCGCTGGCGGTGGCTTTGGACTTACCGATTCTGGCGCAAAAAGCTGCATCGTTTCTCGATGACGATCGTCTCGCGGTTAAAGCGGCATTAAAAGATAAAATAAAAAGTAAAACTTGGGAGCAATGGCGAGAGATTTTTGCTTCGCTGGATGTTTGTGCCGAGCCCGTTTTATATTTAGAAGAAGCCTTAAATTCAGAATTGGCCGTTGAGCGAAATTGGTCAGTTGAGGTGCCTTTGGCATCGGATTCAGAAAAGGTCGAACGACAACTGGCCTGCCCAATTAAATTTTCACGTTCTGAGGCTCAGTATCGGTTTACCGGGCAGACTTTGGGGGCTGGTCGCTGGGATTGAAGCACCAAAAATGACCACTTGTTAGTTTTTTTTCATAAAAGTTGTAAAAAATGAAGCAAAAGTTACTTTTTTGATGGGCGATTGATTAAAATAATTCGTAACACAATCTCACACAACCACATAAAAGGTTACGTAACAATGAAATTAGGGACAACATTCGCTGTTTCTTGTCTCTCAGTGTTATCACTGAGTATCTGGACGCAACAAGCTGTAGCCGCTTCTGCGTTTGATTCATCAAGCCCATGGATGCTAGGGGACTGGAACGGCAAACGTACCGAATTACAACAAAAAGGCTATGACTTCAGCATGGGGTACACTGGGGAAGTGGCGACCGTACTGGATTCTAAAGATACTTCAAGCCACGGTACAGAATATTCAGGCCAACTGGCACTCGGCACCCACTTTGATTTACAAAAGCTTTTGGGTTGGCAAGATACCGAAGCACAAATTACCCTGACCTATCGTGATGGTCGAAACCTGACCAATACAGCGCCTGCGCTAGCAGGACAGGTGAGTTCGGTTCAGGAAGTTTGGGGGCGCGGTCAAACTTGGCGTTTGACAGATTTGTGGATCAAAAAGAAATTTTTTGATCAAGCATTGGATGTGAAGGTCGGTCGTTTTGGTGAAGCTGAAGATTTCAACAGCTTTGCCTGTGATTTTCAAAACCTTGCACTGTGTGGTTCACAAATGGGCAACTGGGCCGGCGATCAGTGGTACAATTGGCCTGTTAGCCAATGGGCGGCACGTGTAAAATACCAAGTGACCCCTGAAGTCTATGCACAAGTGGGCGTATTCGAATATAATCCTGAAAACTTAAAGCGCAGTAAAGGCTTTAACTTAAGTACAGATGGCTCACACGGCGCCTTAATTCCGGCAGAGCTTGTCTGGACACCAAAACTCGGTGCAAACCAATTGAAAGGTGAGTATCGCGCGGGCTATTATTATAGTACTGCCGATGCCAATAAACTGGACGATCAAGGTAATGCACTTGCTGAAACCGGTCACAAACAAGGTGGCTGGATCACGGCAAGACAACAAGTGACTGCTCATCAGGACAATACAGAACGCGGCTTGTCGATTTGGGCAAATGCCGCATTCTTTGATGACAAAACGAATGCAATCAGTGATGTGCAAAACATCGCGCTCAGCTACATTGGTGCCTTCGATTCGCGTCCAAAAGATGAAATTGCACTTGGTTTTGCCCGTATTCATAAAGAAATCGACGGTTTCGACAATGAATACAATGCAGAGCTTTACTACGGTATTCATGCTGCAAACTGGTTAACGATTCGACCAAACGTACAATATGTACGTCATGTCGGTGCAATCAAAGATGGAAATAATGCCTGGGTTGGCGGCATCAAATTCCAGACAGTATTTTAATTTGAAATTGTATTAACCAAATTTCTGTTGAGACGCAATATCGTTGTGACTCAGCAGAAATTCAGTCGTTATACGAAGTATATGCCCCTCATATACTTCCTATAACAGATTAAAAAAACAATTTATTCGAGGTGGTATTATGTCTCAACCATCTTCAAATTCAGGATTACGAACCTTGACCGTAGTGATAGCTGCGGTGATTGGCCTATTCCTGCTCGTTGGAGGTATCTGGCTCACTGTACTCGGTGGGTCAATTTATTACGTGATCGCGGGTCTTGCATTACTGGTTTTTGCATGGCTATTACGCAAGCGTTCAACAGCTTCATATTGGTTGTATGCCGCATTAATGCTCGGCACAACTATATGGGGTGTGTGGGAAGCTGGAACAGATTTCTGGGCTTTGGCACCACGTTTAGACATTCTGGGTGTATTGGGTCTATGGATTTTAATTCCAGCGATCAGCCGTGGCATGGACAATGCCAAATCGGGCAAAATTGCGCTATCGTCGACGCTTGCAATTGCTATCGTCGTGATGGTTTATGCCATTTTTAACGATCCGCAAGAGATCAATGGTGTGATCAAGAGTGAACAACCTAAAACTGCACAAGCAGTTGAAGGTGTTGATCCTGCCGATTGGCCTGCGTATGGTCGTACCCAAGGCGGTGTGCGCTATTCACCTTTGACTCAGATCAATGATCAAAACGTGAAAGACTTGAAAGTGGCATGGACTTTCCGTACAGGCGATCTCAAAAAAGAGGGCGATTCTGGCGAAACGACCAACCAAGTCACGCCAATCAAAATTGGCAACAACATGTATATGTGTACCACACACCAGTGGTTGATTGCACTTGATCCTGCGACAGGTAAAGAAAAATGGCGTTTTGATCCGAAACTTAAAGCGGATAAAACCTTCCAGCACTTAACCTGCCGTGGCGTGATGTACTACGATGCCAACAATACCACCGAGTTTGCAACCAGCTTAAAGGCGAAGCAACCGACCGTATCGGCTGAGTGTCCACGTAAAGTGATTTTGCCTGTAAATGACGGCCGTTTGGTTGCAGTAAATGCAGACACCGGTAAAAAATGTACAGACTTTGGTGTAAATGGTGAAATTGATTTACAAAAATCAATGCCATATGCCTATCCGGGGGGTTATAACCCAACTTCACCAGGCATTGTATCGGGTACCACCATTGTGATGGCTGGTTCTGTGACTGACAACTTCTCGACCAAAGAACCATCAGGTGTATTACGTGGTTATGACGTAAATACAGGTAAGTTGGTTTGGGCGTTTGACACAGGTTCAAAAAATCCGAACGCGATTCCTGAGCATCCTGAAGAGTTTGTCAATAACTCACCGAATGCATGGGCACCGTTGGCATACGATCCAAAACTCGATATCGTTTATGTACCAACAGGTGTCGGCACACCAGATATCTGGGGTGGCGACCGTTCTGAGTTAAAAGAGCGTTATGCAAACTCGATGTTGGCCATTAATGCAACAACAGGTCAAATTGTCTGGAATTTCCAGACCACACATCACGATTTGTGGGATATGGACGTACCGTCACAGCCATCATTGATGGATGTTAAAGTAAAATCGGGCGAAACGATTCCTGCGATTTATGTGTTGACCAAAACTGGTAACGTGTTTGTACTTGATCGTCGTAATGGTAAGCCAATTGTACCCGTGACTGAAAAACCTGTACCACAAACGGTTCAGCGTGGTCCACAAACTAAAGGTGAACGTTATTCTGCAACTCAACCTTTCTCTGAGTTGAACCTTGCGCCAAAAGACAAATTGACCGACAAACAAATGTGGGGTGCCACGATGTTTGACCAGTTAATGTGTCGTGTATCATTTAAACGCTTGAATTATGATGGCATTTATACGCCACCATCTGAAAACGGTACTTTGGTATTCCCGGGTAATCTTGGTGTATTTGAATGGGGCGGTATGTCGGTCAACCAGGATCGTCAGGTTGCAGTCATGAATCCATTGGCACTTCCATTTGTGAGCCGTTTGATCCCGATGGATCCAAACCGTCCGCAAAAAGCCAAAGGTGCCGGCACGGAGCAGGGTATTCAGCCAATGTACGGTACGCCGTATGGTGTTGAAATCAGTGCTTTCCTTTCTCCATTTGGTTTGCCGTGTAAGCAACCAGGCTGGGGTTATGTGGCAGGTGTCGATTTGAATACCCATGAAGTGGTTTGGAAAAAGCGTATCGGAACCATCCGTGACAGCTTACCAAATCTATTCCAGTTACCACCTTTGAAAATTGGTGTACCTGGTTTGGGTGGAACGATTTCAACTGCTGGAAACGTGATGTTTGTTGCCGCAACACAAGACAACTACATCCGTGCATTTAATGTTAGCAATGGTGAAAAATTATGGGAAGCGCGTTTACCAGCCGGTGGACAAGCAACGCCAATGACCTATGAAATCAACGGTAAGCAATATATCGTGATCATGGCTGGTGGTCATGGTTCATTCGGAACCAAGATGGGTGACTATCTTGTGGCCTATGCATTGCCTAACTAAAAGCTAAGATTTCAATCTGATTTGCAAAGAAAGGTGTATTCGCTTCGGCGAGTACACCTTTTTTATTTTCAATGTTGGGTGAATAAACTAACTGATTATGGGTTAAAGCTCATTAGAGTAAAATAATGATAAGAGTTCATTAAACTAAAAAAAGGCAATAAGCTTAGTATTACGATTATTTCACAAAAGGCCAGACATCTGGATCAACATAATCCGGATCGATTCGATAACCATTTTCAATGGCCTCTTTTTCGTCCATTTCTCTGGACTTTTTAGCTCGTAAAACTTCTTGTTTAAATGATTGCTCTAGCTCTTGTGGGGTCATTTTGTAAGCATCTGATATCATATTTCTTTCGGCATAGCGAATAGTTTCAAACGCATAGCGAACGATATATTGTTCTTTACCGTCTTGTGTTTTTTTAGTTTGTTTTAATCTAATGCTGACAAAAATACCATTGGCATATAGACGATATCCAATCGAGTTTCCAACGCTTTCACTTATAATTTTTTGCCACTCTTCGTAACTAAAGATATAACTAGGATCGATAACATAACCCGATTCCATTAAATATCGAAGATTATTTTCTTTTGCGATGCGCGGTGTACCTTTTATAAAATAATTTTTCCATCCAGCCTGATTGATTCGTTTCATTAATTCGACATAACCTTGGTAAGCGTGTTCGGGCGTTACAAACTCTTCTTTATTCAAACCTGAGTTAATGCGAAGTTTTTGAATCCCATCTTCTGGATTAAATGAAGTGCCTAAAACGGAAAAGACGTGATCAATCACCAAGCTATTGACACCATTTTCAATCTTGATCTTTCCTAAGTTTGGGGGAATAAAATCTAATTCTTTAAATCCTGCGCCAGAAGGGTGGCTTTCGGAACGGCTAAGCTGATGCTGAGCAAAATCTTTAAATCCTTGTGGGCCGAAATGTAAAGAATAAGGTGGTTGATTCATGGAATTTTTCTCTAGTATTTTGGGTGCTGGTTGACAAGCAGTGACAAGTAAACTGATGAGTAAGCTTACGATGAAATAAATAATTCGATTAAATCTTTCCATCATTACTGTCCTTGCCCACTTTAAAATCTGCTTGACTGTTGCCCCAGCCTGCAATGATCGTTAATTCCTTTTCTAAAAAAGAACGGCCCTTATCGTCCAACATTAGATCGTGATATTTTTCGGCTGCTTTTTCAATCCACTCCATACGGCTATCATAATTTTCAACTTTTGTATGTGGTAACGGTTCGCTATAGACCGACTCAGGTAATTCATCAATTACACCATTATGGCGCCCTTGGTAGGCTCGTTTCATGCTTTGCATATTGTATGTACTTGGCAAAATAGTTTGAGACACTCTGACGGGTTTGACGGCCTCAGCACAGTAATCGCTTGAAAGCACCAAAGTACTATCTGGCAGTCTTGTAACACGTTGAAAGATAGCTTGTTTTTCTACTTTCCAGTCATTCCAGACTAATTTTTGCAAAATGTTGAATTGCTCTTGTACAGCGATCGCCATAAGGTGATCAAAAAGGTCGTCCTTACAAAGAAAAAAACTAGATTTTCTTGTTTGTCCTTTTCTCTTAAAAATAGCTTCTATTTTTGGCAGATACCCAAATGCATCAACTATTTCTTTGGTGCACTTTAGTTGCTCAATGATCGGTAAACAGCTTGACCAAGGAATATTATGAACTTGAGATTGAATATGGGTAAATTGAGAAACATTTCTTAGTTTTTTACAACTTTGAAACGTGGCTGGCGACATGCTCCAAGCATAGTGCCAAGGTGCAATGTCCATAAATAACCATAAATTGCCTTTGGCAAAAGAGTGAATAGGATCTCGTACCAGACCAATAGGAAACCATTTATAACCCCATGTTGTTAATCCATGTTTAAAAATTGCAGCGACTGTTTTTGAAGCAAATGCGCCAAGCCCCATCCAATAGTAACGACCAATCAAATGCTTATTGCCATGTATCTCTTGCTCAAGATAAATCTTTGCATAAACGGAGGCGATTCGCCGTGCTCTCGCTTCATATCCAGGTTCTAATTTATATAAATTTTTATTTTTATCTTTTAAGTTAGAAACACGTTTTATTGCTACTTGTTGGTGGATTTCCCAGAAGGTTAAGCAATCGCATTGAAGGGTTTTGCAGCTGTTTTCTTGGGTGTTGGTATTTCCTTCCCAATTCAAAGTTCCCATTCGCTTTAATCTCCTTCGTCTTCAACTTCTAAAGAAATCCAGTTTAAATCAACACGCAAATTTTCTTCCGCCGGAGTATTAATACGTTTTGATAAGCCTTTTCGATCTGTTGTAGAGACAAAACTTTGTTCTTGACTGGAAACACGATATTCCACATCTGACATTTCTTCACCAGATGGTAAAGTTAATTTAAATTTTTCGTTGTAAGGTTCAAAAAGGCAAACCTTGAACATTCACTCCAACTTCTGAACCCTGTTGAAACAGATGCTGGCCAGCTTTAGCCTCAAACTTTGAAGGTGTAATAATGGTGATACCATTTTTATTAATGATGATTTGAGAACCACCTGCCATAGCTTTACCTATTTTTTATTAATTTATAAAAATAGCCCAATGTGGACTAATATAAGAAAAATAAATCAGTATTTTCGAGTAGAAAATGACATTTATCATCGCGATTCAATTAAATGATAGCATTATTGTTGCAGCAGACAATAACAAAGTTGTAGTCGAAAACTCAGATGAATTACGATTTCGTTCAATTCACGCGACCAAAATTCGAATGTGGGAAAATGGGATAATTACTGGAGCTGGAGAAGATATTGTCATACATAGAGCGGTTGAACTCTTTAAAAGTATTGCAAATCAAAATTTAGATAAATTACCTCTATGCTTGAATGTATCCAGAGAAATCAGAGAGTTAGAGATTGGTTCAAAGCACGATCAGGTTGAAAATACAAAATTACTTCATTCGAGTTATTCAGAAAAAGGCGCTCAGCTTTATATCACTCAAAGATTTGAATCCAGTCAACCCTATATAATGAGCACTGTAGAATCGATGGAGATTATTGTTTGGCTATTTGACCCCAATATTGAGAAAATTCGTTACGATTTACAACAACTACAACAAAATTTAAGAGACTTCACTACATTTTCCACGCAAATAGAGTGGGTGCATTATTATCTTCGCTATTTATGTCCAATTTTTAAAAAACAAAGTCGACAAGATTCATGGATGAGTCAAAGTTTTGATTTCTTTTTTCAAACAAAAGAGGATTATTTAATAGGTCATATTCCCAATACTCAAATTTCAGATTTAGATATTGAATTCAAAGAAATTACACCAGCTAGCGTATTGATATAAGACCGGTCATTTAGCTTATAGCCCGAACAAAAAGATTTACAATAAAAAGATTCATCGCAAGAGTATGCACTTAAGATGAGATGTAAAATCGCACAGCACTCTTATCAATAAAACCGTTATTAAATATCCAAAAAAAGCATTTTGTCGATGAATCAAAGCTCGTTATGCTAGACGCCTTTATAATGAATCTACTAGCCATACGCCATGTATTTATATACTGATTTCGATCAACAGTTGATTAATGAACGCGTTGCTCAGTTCCGTGATCAAACCGAACGCTACTTAGCTGGAAAGCTCACCGAAGATGAATACCGTCCATTGCGTTTGCAAAATGGTCTTTACGTACAGCGTTATGCACCGATGCTGCGTATCGCGGTGCCGTATGGCTTGATGAATTCAAAACAATTACGCAAAATTGCAGAAATTTCAAAAGAATATGACCGTGGATATGCACACGTTTCTACGCGTCAAAATATTCAGTTGAACTGGCCAGCACTTGAAAATGTACCCGATATATTGGCAGAGCTTGCTACAGTACAAATGCATGCCATTCAAACCAGTGGTAACTGTATTCGTAATACCACTACAGATCAGTATGCGGGTGTTGTTGCAGGTGAAATTGCCGATCCGCGCCCGACCTGTGAATTGATTCGTCAGTGGAGTACTTTCCATCCAGAATTTGCGTTTTTACCACGTAAATTCAAAATTGCGGTGTCTGCACTTGAAGAGAAAGATCGTGCTGCAACGTCGTTTCATGACATTGGTGTCTACATTGTCAAAAACGATGCAGGTGAGATGGGCTACAAGATTAAAGTGGGTGGTGGTTTAGGCCGTACCCCAATTATTGGAAGTGTCATTCGTGAGTTTTTGCCACGTGAAGACCTCATTGCCTATTTAGATGCTGTCCTTCGCGTATACAACTTACACGGCCGTCGTGATAACAAATATAAAGCACGTATCAAAATTTTGGTCAAAGCTTTAACACCTGCGGTATTTGCTGAGAAAGTAGAAGCCGAGTTTGCACAAATCCGCGAATCTTTAAAAATTCAGCCTGAAGTGTTAAATAAACTGGATCAGGTGTTCACACCATTTACTTATCAAGCGTTGAACGACGAAGATTTTAGTACAGTGTTTGCCGAGCATCCAAAATTCAAGCAGTGGTACAACATCAATACCAATGCCCATAAAGTCAAAGGCTATCGTATTGTAAACATTAGCTTGAAGCGTGCAGGAGTTGCGCCAGGCGATATGACCACAGAAGAAATGAATTTGATTGCGGATTTGGCAGACCAATATACCTTTGGTGAGCTACGTACCACACACGAACAAAATATTTCACTGGTCGATGTGCCTCAAAAAGATTTGTTTGCCTTGTGGCAAACGCTTGAGCAGCACAATATGGCCCGTGCGCATATTGGCTTCCTGACCGACATTATTTGCTGTCCGGGAGGGGATTTCTGTTCATTGGCAAATGCGAAATCGATTCCAATTTCAGAAGCCATTACGCGTCGTTTTGAAGATCTCGATACCATCTATAACTTGGGTGAGCTTGATCTGAATATTTCAGGCTGTATGAATGCCTGCGGTCATCACCATGTCGGTAATATTGGTATTTTAGGCGTGGATAAAAAAGGCGCAGAATTTTACCAGATCACGCTCGGCGGTAACGCAGATCACGATGCTTCGATTGGCGACATCTTGGGGCCATCATTTGCAGCCGATGCCGTACCTGATGTGGTAGAAGAAATTTTAAATACCTATCTGGATTTGCGTCAGGATCAAGAACGTTTTATCGATACCTATCGCCGTGTTGGCATTCAACCTTTTAAGGAGCGCGCATATGCTTAATCCAGCATTACAGGTGCTTGCTAAAGACGGCAGCATTGCAGATAACACCTATCAACCGATTGCCGAAGACGGTGTGATTCCGGCAGGGGATGTGGTGGTGACCACTGCACAACTGGATCAACTTACCGCGATCCAAGGTAAAAAAGCGCTGTACATCACGGTGAATGACTCACCAGAAACGCATCAATTTCCGCTGGATCAGCTCGATGCGATTTTTATTGAGTTTGCAGGTTTCAATGATGGCCGTGGTTATTCATTTGCTGCATTGTTGCGCCGTCAGGGGTATCAAGGTGAACTACGTGCAGTCGGTGATATTTTCAAAGATGTACTGAACTACTTAAAACGTTCTGGCTTTGATACGTTTGTCATTAAAGAAGGCAAAGATATTCAGGAAGCTGCTGCGGGCTTAAATGACTTTCGTCAACCGTATCAGGCTTCTACAGCCGTTCCTCAGGCCGACTATCAAACTGGGGCTTAAACCAGTTGATATTAAAAAAGCGGGCTTAAGCCCGCTTTTTTAATGGCTGACAAATGTGGCCATTTAAATCAGATCATGGTGTATGTGAGTATCACGTTCTATATCAGCTAATTTAAACCAAATGATGAGATTGATCGATTAAAAGTAAGCTCGCAATGATGATCATCAATGCACCTGAAACTTGGCTGATACGCTGTGATGCATGTGGCCGGGTTTTGAGCAGTGCATGAGAACCAAAACCCATCGCATAATAAATGACGCTACATGTTGCCAGATGAATCATCCCCAGCACTAAAATTTGGGTTGAAACAGTAAAACCAGAAGATAAATCGATAAATTGTGGTAGCAAAGCAAAAAACAATAAAAATACTTTCGGATTTAACCCGCTAATGCACAGACCTTTAACTAACCAGTGCCGTGTCTGACTCGTGGTAGTGAGTAACGCGGAAGAATGACGAAGCTCAGCGGGATTTTTGAGTAAGCCGATTCCGAGCCAGAGTAAATACAGTGCGCCTGCTGCTGTTAATACCTGAAGCAATAGAGGTGAACCATTCACAATCGCACCAATGCCTGTGGCGACAAGGAGTGTACTCAACGCATGCCCGAGCAGCAGTCCAAACACAGCAGGAATCACCACTCGTCCACGGATCCCCGCTGTGATGGCATAAGCCCAATCGGCGCCGGGAGTTAAAATAAACAACGCAGAAACACCCCAAAATGTCAGCAAGGTATTCATATTCATTGTCATCTTCCTAAATTGAGTAAGTACAAGCGGGCGTAAATGAGCGTAACGGTATGTAGAAAAGCATAGCCAGAACAGATTAGAATGTGCTGTTAAAGACTTGCTCAAAAAATGATAAAAAGGAGAGTTTCTTCTAAATGGATAAGATAGATAAGAAGATTCTTGCGGAACTTCAGCAAAATGGACGATTATCTTTGACTGAGCTGGCTGAAAAAATTGGTTTGAGCCTGTCGCCGTGCCATCGTCGTGTACGTGCACTCGAAGAATCGGGTGTGATTCGGGGGTATCGTGCCCAGCTTGAACCTGCACTGATTGGACTACAATTTNTTGCGACCATTGTGTTTGTCACGCTACGTGATGGTGACAAAGCCTCGGTGAGCGCATTTGAAGAAGCGGTGATCGAGATTCCACAAATTGTGCAGGCGCAGCGTTTGTTTGGTGATCCCGATTATATGCTGCATGTGGTAACTAAGGATTTGCTGAGTTTTCAAAAACTCTACGATGAGCGCCTTTCGGCTATGCCGAATGTACAGCGTTTAATTTCGACCATGGTCATGAAAAATGTGGTTACCGATCGTTTGTATCCTATTTAGTCAGGTAATACAGTTTTCATATGAGTTAATCGATGAATTCGCATTGATAGCTACCAAAAAACGATGTGTAATCTGCTTTAAAAAGAGAAATATCAAAGCGGTTATTAAAAATTTTACGCAAAATTTACGCCCTGTGTTTTTTGATATATAGAGAATTTACGCGTTAAATTTCCATACTAATGTCAACGTATTTAAACGATGGCATTTGCAATGTGGGAATTTATAACCGTGTTTGTGCTTGCGCTGATTTTGGCCTATCCACTCGGTCATTATCTTGCCGATGTGATGCAAGCCAAACCGATGAAAAGCGATCGTCTGTTTCGTTGGATCGAACAGCCTCTCTATCGAACACTCGGCGTTCGGCAAACTGGAATGAACTGGCGGCAATATCTGGGCGCGTTCGTAATAAGTAACGTGGTGTTGCTTGTAGTGAGTGTAGTGATCCTCATGACGCAGGCATGGCTTCCACTCAATCCAGACCATGTTCCCAATATGAAATGGGATTTGGCCTTGCATACCACCATTTCTTTTTTAACCAATACCAATCAGCAACATTATTCGGGTCAGGCACAGCTCTCTTATTTGTCACAAATGACCGTGATTGTGGGCATGCAGTTTTTATCACCGATCATTGGTTTGGCCTTGCTGACGGCTATGCTGCGTGCACTTTTCTTACAATCGGGTAAAACCCAAAGCAAAGACAAACAACATTGGCAAGAGATTAATCTTGGCAATTACTGGCTGGATTTGATACGTCCATTACTGCGCTTCTTTTTGCCTTTAGCTTTTGTTTTTTCATTGCTGCTGACATGGCAAGGTGTGCCTGCGACATTATCGGGTGGGCCGGTTGCGCAAAATCTGGATCAAAGTGTCGAAGTCAAAACACAGCATATTCCATTAGGGCCAGTCGCGCCGATGGTCGCGATCAAACAGTTGGGCAGTAATGGCGGAGGCTGGTATGGCCCAAACAGCAGTGTGCCACTTGAAAATCCAACGCCGTTCTCCAACGTGATTGAAATGCTGGCGATCTTACTGATTCCATTGTCTGTGGTGTTTATGATCGGACGCTTTGTACAGCGCCGTAAACTGATGTGGATGATTTTTGGCACCATACTGCTGATGTCGTTGGCATCTACCATGTTGTCGATGTGGACCGAAAAATTTTCACTCTTACCCAATCTGGCACAAATGGAAGGTAAAGAAGTCCGCTTTGGGGTGGAAGCTTCTGCGCTGTGGAGTAGTTTGACCACGCAAGTGAATAATGGCTCGGTCAACATGATGCACGACTCGTCTTCACCCCTAAACGGTTTGGTGCAGCTCTGTAACATGTTAATCAATGCCATTTGGGGCGGTATTGGCTGTGGCGTGTTGCAGTTCTTTATTTACCTGCTTCTTGCAGTGTTCATTGCAGGCTTAATGACGGGACGCACCCCCGAGATTTTCGGCAGAAAAATTGAAGTCACCGAAATTAAATTACTGGCTTTTGTGATCTTGCTGCAACCCGTCGTCATTTTAGGGCTTACCGCACTCGCCATTGCTTTTCCGTCATTGACGGCCAACTCCAATCCGACCTTTCACGGCATCAGCCAAGTGTTTTATGAATATGTTTCGGCTTTTGCCAATAACGGTTCTGGTTTTGAAGGTCTGGGCGACAACACGGTGTGGTGGAATTTAAGTGCAAGTGTCGCGCTATTGGCGGGCCGCTATAGCGTGCTCATTGTGCCTGTATTAATCGCGGTCAGCTTGGCCACCAAGCCTAAAGCCACAGAAGGTAAAGGCTCATTGCATATCGAGTCACCCACCTTTGCCCTCACACTGATTGGCATTGTACTGATCTTAACGGTATTGCAGTTTATGCCAGTACTGGTTTTAGGCCCAATCGCAGACTATCTGTCGGTCCATATTTAACGCTGGAGCACGCATTATGAACTCGTCTCATGCGAACAAAATGACGATCTTGAATAAAGAAATTATTCAACAAACTTTTTATAAACTGCTCCCGCAGCATGCATTTCGAAATCCGGTCATGGCGTGTGTGTGGGTCGGTACAGTGCTTACCGTCGTGGCGACACTTATGGGCAGTACCAGTCTGGGCTTTGGTTTGCTTTTGACACTGATCTTGCTGGTCACAGTACTATTTGCCAACTACGCCGAAGCAGTTGCAGAAGCCAAAGGGCGCGGGCAGGCTGCATCATTGCGTCAAGCACGTGAAAATCTGATGGCGAATAAACTCACCGATCTTGATTTATCTCAGACACCTGAGCTGATATCGGCCAATCTACTTAAAAAAGAGGATTTGGTACTGATCAAAGCGGGCGAGATTATACCCGCCGATGGTGAGATTGTGGGCGGCTTTGCCACTATTAATGAGTCGGCGGTGACGGGTGAATCTGCGCCTGTACTGCGTGAAGCCAATACCGACCGCTCTGGTGTGATTGCGGGCACGAAAGTGCTGACCGATCAGATTGTCGTGCGTGTGAGCAATGAAGCGGGCCATAGCTTTCTCGATAAAATGATCGCACTGGTTGAAGGAGCAAACCGTCAGAAAACGCCGAACGAAATTGCATTGGGAATTTTATTAAATATCATGACCATCACCTTTATTGTGGTGGTGGTGACCTTGCCTTTTATTGGCTCAATGGTAGGCATCAAGATCAGTGTAGTTTTACTGGTGGCTTTATTGGTCTGCCTTATTCCGACCACCATTGGCGGTTTGTTACCTGCAATCGGGATTGCCGGCATGAACCGTGCTCTAAAAGCCAATGTATTGGCTAAATCGGGTAAAGCGGTTGAAGTCGCTGGTGATATTGATGTGTTACTGCTAGATAAAACAGGCACGATTACTTATGGCGATCGGCAGGCCACGGCGTTTTATCCGCTCACTGGTATCGGGATGAGTGAGCTGCGTCAGGCAGCCATGATGACCTCTTTTGCCGACCCGACACCAGAAGGGAAGTCGGTGGTGAGTTTAGCCAGAGAAATGGGCGAAACTGTACAAGAACCCGAACAGGCAGCGTTTATTCAGTTTAGTGCAGCAACTCGTTTATCCGGTGTCGATCTGGCCGATGGTCATCAAATTCGTAAGGGCGCGCTTGATGCAATTTTAGGATTCACCGAGCAAGATATTCGCAACAATATCGAGCTAAAAACCCGCGTAGAGCAAGTGGCATCTAAGGGTGCTACGCCGCTGGTGGTTGCCGCCAATCATACGATTTTAGGTGTGATTGAATTATCGGATGTGATCAAGCAAGGTATTAAAGAGCGTTTTGCTTTACTGCGCGAAATGGGCATCAAAACCATTATGGTGACAGGTGATAACCCACTGACCGCAGCCGCGATTGCCGCAGAAGCGGGAGTCGACGACTACATTGCCGAAGCCAGACCAGAAGACAAGCTGGCCTGTATCCGAAACGAACAAGCCGAAGGAAAACTGGTGGCCATGGTTGGCGATGGTACTAACGACGCACCTGCACTGGCACAAGCCGATATTGGGCTGGCCATGAACTCGGGGACTCAGGCGGCCAAAGAAGCCGGTAACATGGTCGATCTGGATTCAGACCCAACCAAATTGCTGGATGTGGTTGAAATTGGTAAACAGCAACTGATTACCCGTGGCGCATTAACCACCTTTTCATTGGCCAACGATGTTTCTAAATACTTCGTGATTTTACCGGCCTTGTTTGCTGTTGCGGTACCGCAGCTTGATGTTTTAAACATTTTGCACTTGGGTAGCCCAAAAAGTGCCGTGATTTCGGCATTGATTTTTAATGCCTTGATTATTCCAATGTTGATTCCGCTGGCACTCCGTGGCGTCAAGTTTAAACCTGCCAGTGCATTGCAACTGCTACGCCGTAATATGCTGATCTACGGCGTGGGGGGTGTCGTGTTCCCGTTTATTGCCATCAAACTGATTGATCTTGTGGTCGCGGTGTGGATTTAGGAGCCAACGATGAATACTTTATTGAATCATTCAGATTTAAATACAACTGTTGTGGAGTCATCGACGTCGTTATGGCGAGCCAGTATCGGGCTGGTCGTGGTGGGTTTTGTGCTCTCGGGTGCTCTCTATTCGACAGCCAGTGTGTCGGTTGCACAGCTTATTTTTCCTGAACAGGCCAACGGTAGTCTGATTGAACGTGACGGCAAAATTATAGGATCGAGCTTGGTGGGGCAGCAGGTTAAAAGTGCAGCCTATTTTCAGCCACGCCCGAGTGCCAGTAATTACAGTGTCGATGGGATGTCGGGAAGTAATCTGGCAGTATCTAATCCGCAACTGCAAAAGCAGATTCGTGAGCGTAGCATTGCTTTTGCTCAAAGCAATCAGATTGGTGGTGCTCAGGTGCCAGATGATATGATCACCGCATCGGGCAGCGGAATAGATCCGGATATTTCTCCTGAAGCCGCTCAGCTACAGATTAAACGCGTTGCACAGCAACGTCGTTTGGGTGAGCAGGAGATTCATCAACTGGTGATGCAATATACCCAAACGCCGCAATTTGGACTATATGGAGAGCCGCGTGTGAATGTACTCAAGCTGAATCTGGCACTGGATCAACGCTCGACCCAACCCGCTCGATAGGACAGAACTGATGCAGATTGACCGCAATGAAAAAGCCGATGCTTGGTTGGCGCATACGCAACGTGAGCAATCTGGGCGTCTTACCATTTTTTTAGGTGCTGCACCTGGCGTGGGTAAAACCTATGCCATGCTCACGCGGGCGCATGAGCTGATGCAGCAGGGCAAACAGGTCGTTGTGGGGGTGGTAGAAACTCACGGTCGTGCCGATACAGCGCGGTTGATTGCGGGTCTAAATGTGATTCCACGTCGAGTGGTCGAGTATCAAGACCGTAAACTTGAGGAAATGGATTTAGACCAGATTCTTCACATTAAGCCTGAAATTGTGTTGGTCGATGAACTGGCCCATCGTAATGTGCCAGGCAGTCGGCATGAGTATCGCTGGCAAGATGTCAATGAAATTCTGGATGCCGGAATCAATGTTTATAGCACCCTCAATATTCAGCACTTAGAAAGCCTAAACGATGTGGTGTATCAGATTACCGGCATTCGCGTGACCGAAACTGTGCCCGATGCGTTACTCAAGCGATTGAAAGATATTCGTCTGGTCGATTTGCCTGTGCCTGAACTGCTTGAGCGCATGAAACATGGCAAAATCTATCTAGACGATATGGCACCGCATGCCTTGCAGGGCTTTTTTAAACCCGCACATTTAACTGCACTGCGTGATCTGGCGATTCAGACTGTGGCGGGGCAGGTCGAAATTGATTATCGGGAAAAATCTGTGGCGCAGGGGCGCATCGTCCCGATTCAGAATCATGTGATGCTGGCCATCGATGGTTCTGTCTTTGCTGAGGATCTGGTGCGCCGTGCTCATCGCATTGCCGAGCGACGCAATGCAACGTGGAGTGTAATTTCAATTCAAAAAAGTAAAACCTCCTCAGCGCAAAGTCTGGCCGTGAGTAAAGCATTTAATCTGGCACGTAAACTGGGTGCCGACACCTATTTACTTTACAGTCATCAAATTGCGCCAACCATTTTGCAAGCGGCCTATGATTATGGTGCCTCAAATATTTTGCTGGGAAAAAGCCCCAAAAAAACACTTCTTGAACGTATTCGCTCCGAGCATATTGCCGATCAGCTCCTCGACAAGCAGCACCCCTTTGAAATTACCTTTGTACAACCACTCAAAGCAACATCGTATTCGGCACAGGCTGCTGTGCCCGATCAAACATGGCTGCAACAGTACACCCATTTTCAAGCACGAGAACTGATCGAAAGCATTTTGATTGTATTGGCAGGATTTATTATCGCGGCCATCAGTGATCATTTTATTGGCTATACCGAGCTGGCACTGATTTTTGTGGTGACGGTGCTGGTGGTGGCCATGCGTGCCCGAATGCTCATGACCTTGCTGAGTGTTTTCGTTTGTTTTTTACTGTACAACTACTTTTTTATTGAACCCCGCTTTACCTTTAGGATTAGCGCAGAGCGTGGTGTGATTACCATCGTGATTTTTATTTTATCGGCTTTACTGGTTGGGCGTCTGGCCAATCAGTTACGCGCACAGGTACTGAGTTTAAGGGTGGCCAATAGTGTATCGCTGCAACTGCAAGAGCTTGAGCGTAAACTCTCGACGTGCGTAGATATTGCACAGGTGCTTGGTGTATCTAAACAGCATCTGGAGAGTGCACTGAAAGCCACGGCATGGTTAAGAGTGGGCGAACTTGAGGCGGGTGATCGGAGTCAGTTAAATCATAAAGACCACATTGCAGCCGACTGGACACAAAAAAATGGTCAACCCTGTGGGCGTTTTACCAATACCCTGACCCAATCTGAGTGGTGGTTTAATCCGCTCAATCTGGCGGGGGAGCATGGTGTGATTGCACTGCGCTTTCATCCCGATTTAGACGTGATCAGTTTTGAGCAGCAGCGTTTGGCCGAGCTGATGATTGAAGATATTGCACAAACGTTGGCGCGGGTTTTACTGTCATTTCAGCTCGAAAACTCACGAGTGGTAGCCGAAACCGAAAAACTGCGATCAGCGCTCTTGTCGTCGGTATCGCATGACTTACGTTCACCTTTGGCCGCCATGATTGGCTCGGCAGATACGCTAAAATATTACAGTGCGCAATTGTCAGATACAGATCGGGATAGCCTGCTCGACACCATTCACATCGAGGGCGAACGGCTTGATCGTTATATCCAAAATCTACTCGATATGACGCGTTTGGGCCATCAGGGACTGACGTTAAGCCGTGCATGGATCAGTATCGATGAGTTGATAGGCTCGGCGACCCAGCGTTTAAAACGCTATCAACCCAATATTCAGATAGACACAAACATTGCGCCGAATTTACCCGCTTTGTATGTACATCCGGCATTAATCGAACAGGCATTATTTAATGTGCTTGAAAATGCAGCCAAGTTTTCACCTGATGCTGTTCCCATTCAGGTGCAGATCAGTGCAGTCGATGAGCAGTTTCAGATTAATATCATCGATCTGGGCATCGGGATTCCCGAGCAGGAGCGTGAGCAAATTTTTGATATGTTTTATACCATGCAGCGTGGTGATCGGGGTAAAACCGGCACTGGGCTTGGGCTTGCAATCGTAAAAGCCATTATCGGGGCACATATGGGGAGCATTGAAGCAATGGCTGGGCCGTATGGTCAAGGCACCCAAATTCGAATACGATTACCTCAACACCAAGAATAACGATGATTTATGCCGCATAGCTTTAATACACAGGCCTCGATTTTGATTATCGACGATGAGCCACAAATCCGTAAATTTCTCGATATTGCCTTACGCGCGCAGGGTTATGCGGTGCATGTGGCTGAAACCGGTATGAAAGGGCTGGAAATTTTGGCCTCTCAAGGGGCCGATCTGCTGATTTTAGATTTGGGCCTACCCGACATGGATGGTGCAGAGGTATTAAAAGAAATGCGGCAATGGTCGCAAATTCCGGTCATCGTACTCTCTGCACGTCCAGACGAGCAGCAAAAAATTAAATTGCTCGATGCGGGTGCCAATGACTACGTGACCAAACCATTTAGTATTCAGGAGTTATGTGCCCGGATTCGGGTGATGTTTCGTCAGCAACCGAGTCAAAGTGAGCATAATCTGGTTTTTAATGATGGACAGCTTTTTGTCGATGTCGCGGAGCATAGCGTGAAACTGGCTGGAGACGAGGTGGTACTCACCAAAAAAGAGTTTCAGCTACTGGCCTTACTCATTCGGCATCAGGGTAAAATTGTGACCCAAAAGCAGATATTGTCGGAACTTTGGGGCATTACGCATGAAGAGGACACGCATTATTTGCGTATTTTAGTCAAAAAACTCAGAACCAAGCTAGGCGACTCAGCGCTGCAACCGCATTATATTTTTACTATTGCGGGCATTGGTTTGCGCTTTCAAAGTGATGTTGGCAGCTCTTAACGAGATGAGAGCAAGGCGTCTGACATCACAAATTCTTCACTTTCATTTCGCTAAAGTGATGCACTAAAATCGCTGTGTTGTCTCAGCAATCCCTATTCAATATCAATGGTGAACGTGTGACCCAGACCCGTGAATATCAAGATGATGAGATTTCCCGTATTATTGAAATGGCGTGGGAAGACCGCACGCCGTTTGAAGCGATTGAGCGGGAGTTTGGCTTAAATGAGTCGGCTGTGATTCGTCTGATGCGCCAGCATATGAAATCGAGCAGCTTCAAGCTATGGCGTGAGCGAGTCACTGGGCGCAAAACCAAACATTTGCAACTGCGTTCACCCGATGTGATTCGTGGCTACTGCACTCGCCAGTATAAACATCATTAAGTCTTGAGTTTAGTGCGCTGTCGATGTCTTGGCGCGCTCACGCTTGGCTTCACGTTTGCAGCGCTCTGAGCAATAGCGCACTTCGTCCCAGCAGCGCTCCCATTTTTTACGCCACGTGTAACTGCGCTGACAATATTCACAAACTTTTTCAGGAAGATGCTGTTTTTTCATAGCTTATAACTGATCCAGATGTGTAAGTAAGTGTTCTGCGTGCGCCAGTACTTTGTCCTGATCTTGCATTTTGTCTAGACCACGATAGACCATGTGCATGCGTGCATTAGAACGAAAAAATGTTTCATGGCGCTTTACAAAGTGCCAGTACAGACTGTTAAACGGACAACTGTCGTGGTCTGTTTTGGTTTTAACGTTATAGTGGCAGTGCTTGCAGTAATCAGACATCTTGTTGATATAGTTTCCCGAGGCGGCATAGGGCTTACTGGCCATCAACCCCCCATCTGCATGCATCACCATTCCCAGTGTATTCGGCAGTTCGACCCATTCATAGGCATCGGCATACACTGCCAGATACCATTCACAAATTTCTTCAGGTTTTATTCCAGTTAAAAGTGCAAAGTTGCCTGTCACCATGAGACGTTGAATATGGTGCGCATAGGCATGCTCTAGCGTATTGCTGATACACTCGGACATACAGGCCATTTTGGTTTTTCCAGTCCAGTAATAGGCAGGCAAGGCACGGGTATTATTGAGCGCATTTTCTTGAGCGTAATCGGGCATGTTCAGCCAGTAAATACCCCGAATGTATTCGCGCCAACCCAAGATTTGCCGGATAAAACCTTCTACAGCATTGAGCGGGGCTTTGCCTGCATGATAAGCCGCTTCGGCCGCTTCACAGACTTCTTCCGGCGAAAGCAACCCACAATTGAGATAGGGAGATAGCAGGCTATGAAACATAAAATCGCTTCCATAGACCATGGCATCTTGGTAATCGCCAAAATCATTGAGCATGTGTTCAATAAAATGTGCCAACGCTTTTTGAGCATCACTGCGGGTGGTGGCCCAGCGAAAGTCATCTAGGCTACCCAAATGATCTTTGAATTCACGTTTGACCAGTGCAATCACATCGTCATCGATAGTATCACGCTTAAACTGCAAACGTTCAGGCAGTGGGGTTTTACCCGACCATGGCTTACGGTTGGAATGATCGTAGTTCCATTTTCCACCTTCGGGCGCATCGTGCTGCATCAGGTAACCCGTTTTTTTGCGCATCTCTCGGTAAAAGTACTCCATACGCAAGACTTTATAGCGAGCAGCCCAGTGCCGAAACTCGTTTAATCCACAAAAAAAGCGATCATCTTCTAAGCACTCAACGGGCACCTGTAGTTTTTTGGGCCATTCCTGCTCGATCTGTTGCTGTAAACGGTATTCGCCGCAGTGTGTGACCACAACCGCCTCGGCGTTTAAGCGCTTTTGCTGCTGCTCTACATAATCGAGTAGTGACCGAATGGGGCTTTTGGCTTCGTAGACGTGATACTGGATTTTCCAGCCATCTTGCTTGAGTGCCTTGGCAAAGTGGCGCATGGCACTAAACAACAGTGCAATTTTTTGTACATGATGCTGAACATAAGTGGCTTCATCGACCACTTCTGCCATCAGAATCACGTCTTGCTCACGATCCAGAGCCTTTAAGGTGGCCAGTTGCTGGCTGAGCTGGTCTCCCAAAATCAAACCAAGTCGCATGCGCAGTCCATGAACTAAATGAGTTAGTTTTAGCCTAAAAGAATGGCGATCAATTTTTTGTGAATTTGTGCAATCTTAATTTAGTTCACCGGAAAATCCAGCGTAAAACATACGCCATTTTCGCTTTGATGTACGCTTGCTCGTCCATTATGAAGCTGCATGATCGACGCGACAATGGACAGACCCAAACCACCGGAACGGCCTTGTTGATGGCGTGAAGATTCGCACTGATAAAAGCGTTCAAATACATGCGGCAAATACTGTGCCTCAATCTGAACGCCCTGCGTCAATACGGTAATCTCGACATATGTACGCGTATCTAAAACATGCTGCTGTACTTTAACTTCTATTTTACCGTGCTCAACGCCATGTAAAATCGCATTTTCAATCAGATTTGAGACAGCGCGCTGAAACAGTTGATGATCTGCCACAACTGAGTTGGCTTCAAGTTGTGCACTGATCTCGATGTGTTTTTCGCTGGCCATTAAATCGTAAAAGCTCAGTAAATCTTCTAAGGCATCCTGCACATTGAGCTGTTCTGTGTGCAGTTGGATTTGCTGTTGATCGGCCCGAGCCAGGAATAACATGCTGTCAATCATACGTTTTAAACGTGCATATTCTTCCAGATGAGACACCAACAGATCTTCATAATCATGTGAAGTACGAGATTCTGAGAGTAAAATTTCGGTTTGCCCGACCAGATTGTTTAGTGGTGTGCGAAACTCATGCGCAATATTTTCAGAGAATCGATTTAACTGCTGATACCCAGCCTCGATACGTTGCAACATATGATTGATTGCATCGGTTAAAAGTTGCACTTCACTGCTTTGATGCGCCACCTGAATCCGATGTTGTAAAGACTGAATATCGATTTGCCGGGTTTGCTCGGTCAGCTCGCGAAGCCCTCTTAAGCCAAAGCGGCACAACAGCCAGCATAGAAAACTCACCATCGCGACGCCAAGCAGCAAGTACTTGATCAGATCATCGCGAAATGAATATAAAATACCTAAGCGTTCCGACCACTGCTTGCCTGCAATGAGCTGATACGAAACACCATTTAGACTAAAATTTTTCCATGCCAGACGCGTTGCATTACCCGTCTGATGAACATTTAAAAAAGCAATCTGTTGGCTCGCTTGCAACTTTGGAATTGGGATATTCAGCGGGTTGATATCGATGAGTTTTTGTTGACCCTGAATCAGAATAAATAAGTTGTCCTGATTGCCGAGCATATTTTGATAAATTTTAGGTTTGGCTACAATTTGCTGTACGTTGTCGCTGTCTTGAATCAACACCTCCAAACGTTCAATACGTGAAGCTAAAGCCTGATCTTGCTCGCGCACCAAAATACGGTCTATACCCAAATAGGTCAGCACGCCCACCAGACACAAAATGAGTGCACATGCCGTGGTGACCAGTAAGGTAAGCCTAAATTCGAGTGAGCGAACGTTCATTTTAAGGAGTCTCTTCTGAAAGCTTATAACCCAAACCACGAATGGTATGAATCAGTTTGAGGTTGCTGGCATCGTCGACCTTACTGCGTAAGCGGCGGATGGCAACGTCAATAAAATTGGTATCGGTATCGAAATTGATATGCCAGACCTCAGAGGCAATTTGCCGGCGAGACACGATTTGGTTGGCGTGCTGCAACATAAAGCGCAGCAGTTCAAACTCTTTTTTGCTCAGATCAATCGTTTGATCTGCCCGATACGCTTTGTGCTGTAATAAATCCAGACTGAGGTCGGCTAATTTCAGCACATTCTCGGGCTGTATGTTTTGCCGACGCAGCAAACTGCGAACCCGCGCCAGTAACTCAACATACGAAAAAGGTTTGGCCAGATAATCGTCTGCACCAAGTTCTAAGCCTTTCACGCGGTCGGGAATCTGGTCTTTAGCGGTCAAAAAAATCACCGGCACTTGCGAAAACTGACGCAAGATTGTCAAGACCGACCAGCCATCTAGATCGGGCAGCATCACATCCAGAATCACCAAATGAAAAGACGCTTGTCTCAATCGCTCCAAAGCTTCGAGTCCAGTATGTACACATTCGGCCTGATATCCCGATTCGACAAATCCCTGAACCAGATAGCGTGCGATTTTGACTTCATCTTCTACGACAAGAATACGCATCATGCGACGTTCCATTTCTAAAATGACAAGACTGTAATCCAACTGTCATGTTGCAGCTGAAGGGAATCTCTAGAATAACCACAGTATAGAGAGGGCGAATCAATGAAAAAAGTGATTGCAGGGCTGACATTGGCCTTAAGTATGAGTTCTTACAGTTTTGCAGAGAATGTACAACTGGCAAAACAATATAATCTGGATTTAAACACCGCAGAAAAATTGGCCAGCAATGCCGAACAAGCCTGCCAGCAAATAAACAAACATCTGGCTGTGGTCGTGCTAGACCGTGGTGGGCAGCCGCTGATAATCAAGCGCCATGAAACCGTGGGGCCACATAATGCGCTGGCTGCACAGAAAAAAGCTTTTACGGCACTGTCGACCAAAACCCCGACCACAGTATTTAGTCAAAATGCCCGACAAAATATTGAATCACAAAATCTCACGTCATTTTCAGAATTATTGCTGCTTGGAGGTGGTTTTCCGGTGCTTTATCAAAATGAAGTGGTCGGTGCGATTGGTATAGCCGGCTCTGGTGGTTCAAAGAATGATGACTGGTGTGCCGAACAGGCCATCAAAATGACTTTTAAGTAAAATCGAGGAGTAATTTGAAATGATCAAACAATGTGTATTTGCCGCCGGTATGACCTTAAGTGCATGGGCAATGGCAGCAGACAATCCTTTAAGCGTGCATGTACTGAACTTACAAACCGGTTTGCCATCGTCCGATGTTGCGGTGGTGCTTGAGCAAAACCAAAAAGGGCAGTGGGTTAAGCTCAATGAAAAAGTGACCAATGAAAACGGACGTATTCCGGCTTTATATCCAGATAATAAAAAACTGGAGCAGGGCGTATACCGTGTGACCTTTAAAACTGGAGATTGGTTTAAGAAACATAACGAAAGCAGCTTCTTTCCAGAAGTACCCGTCATTTTTAATGTAGATGGTGCGGTGAAGCATTACCATATTCCACTACTACTTAGCCCGTATGGTTACTCGACGTACCGTGGTAACTAAGTACTGAAAGATTAAATCAAATCTCGGGTAGCACACCATAAACTCGGCGTGTTGCTCGAGTTTTTAGCTATTCAATTGATTACATTTGATCTTGTAATATGAAGCTTACACATCTCTGTGGAGGTACTGAACTACCTGTAGTAGAGTTTGATCAATTTTAAGATCATCAGTGAATAAACCAGACCATGTTAGAGACTTCTCGATTGATTCTTAGACCATGGCAAGAATCCGATATTGTGCCGTTTATACAGATGGGCCTTGATCCTGATGTCATGCATTATTTTCCGTCTACCTTAAGCCCCGATCAGAGCCGTGACTTTATCAAAAGCATCAGATTGAAGTTTGATGAGCATCCATCATGGGGACTATGGGCAGTGGAGCTTAAACAGACTCAATCTTTTATTGGATATATTGGTTTAAATGCTCAGCCCTCACAATTTGATTTTTCACCCTGTGTAGAAATCAGTTGGAGACTTGCGAAACCCGCTTGGAGACAGGGATATGCCTTTGAAGGAGCAAAAGCCGTCTTAGAATATGCGTTTGAGCAGTTAAAGCTTGAGCGAGTGGTTGCCTTTACAGCGGCTGTCAATATGCCTTCAGAAGCATTAATGAAAAAGTTAAACATGACAAAAGTTAAAGCATTTGATCATCCCAAATTAGCAGCAGAGCATTTGCTTGCACGGCATGTGCTTTATGAGATTCGCGCTGAGGATTTTTCTAATTTAATTTAGGATTGTATCCAAATGTTAAACTTAATGAAATATTAGATCGTATAAGATTTTGATAAATAATAAAACTAAGTAAAGAGTTTGAAATGCGTTTTACTGCAACTGGTTCAAATATTCCAAATGAACTTATAGATGCTCAAAAGCGTGGAGAGTTGCTATTTTTTTGTGGTGCAGGAGTGTCTGTTTCAGTCAATAAGCAGTTTGATAGAACTTTCAGTGCTCTGTTTTAATCTTAAATTGATGGCTGTATTCAAGGATGAATTGATATTTCACTCGGGCAGGCTTGCAAAGCGGCGTGAAAGCAGTGCTTTCACTTTAAGATATCCCGCTCTTCTTCAGTTTGCTTAAGCTGACTTTTAAGGCGTAGGATTTCTTTCTTTGCTTCAAGCAGTTCATGTTCATCATGATTGTTGTGTAATGGATGTACAGCTTTAATCCATTTATAGATGCTGTGTTGTGATACACCTAAACGTTCTGCCACAACAGTGACAGAATATCCACGTTCAGTAATTCATTTAACAGTTTCATCTTTATATTCTGGGGTATAGCGTTGTCCACTCATAATGTTCTCTCCTATGCAAAAAGAATAGACGATATTTGTCTAGGAGAGTGGTGGCAGTCCAATATCTAATTGAAAAGGTGTCTACAAAATCGGTGGCTATTTAGTCATCAGTAAATAAGACCATGTTAGAAACTTCTCGATTGATTCTTAGACCATGGCAAGAATCCGATATTCTATTACTTTTGACTTAATAATTTAGAAACTGCAATTTGAACCTGTTGTAAATCTCTATTGTCGCCTGATTTCTCATTGACGGCAGTCGCTAGATATTGATTCAAAACGGCCAACGATTTTTGATCTATCGTACTTAGCTGAACTGATCCATTTTCTTTAAGATTAAACGTAATAGAATGATTCAAATCTTCTTTTGTGCTTTGAGACATATTACTTTGAAGAAGACTTTGTAAATGATTCGAGTCTGTATCGGTAATGGCTAATTTAAAGAGGCTGTTCATGTAACTAAGACTTGCTTGAGAATTATTGTTGGCTGCTCTAACAACATCTTGGATAATATTAGAATCGCTGGCTTTACTATAATTGTAGAGCAAAGTTATAGCCATATCGCTTAAATTCTGGGCCTCATTTCTACTATTAATTGATCTTAGATCAGTACTTAAAGTATCAATAACATTCTGATTAGCTGAAATTTTTGAATCTATATCTATTGAATTTAATATTTCTAGTAGATCATGACGAGCATTTGCGCTTTTTTCACCTAACTTTGCAATATCGCTATATGTACTTGTAATATCTGGAATTAAATTCGGATTTTTTAAGTACATCAAATGATCTTTGATAATAGCCTTAAATGCGTTATCTTCGCCGCGCCAATTATATTCTTTAAATAGTTCCCATAGTATTCTTGATTTTTCATCGTTAGTTAAGTTATTATTATTCATAATGTTAATATCTACTAATTTAGAAAAATCACTTAAATACTTTTGAATATTTTCCGAATTTCTAGTTAATATGGCATGTGTATCTTCCTGACGAAATGGAGCTTTATCAATAAAGTCTGTAAGGGACTGAATATACGATTTGATATTGTTATTGATATCGGAATTATTTGAATTTTGTTTTTGTTTCAATTTATTATTACTTAATCTCCCATTTTGCTGAAGTTCAGCAATTGAGTAATTCTTGGTGGGTTTAAAATATAAATATAAGGAAATAAGACTCGCTAGACACAGCACAACAACAATTATTAACTTTTTCAAAATTAACTCCAGTATCATCTACTCAATATAGATGATACTTTTTCAATTAAATATAAAGATTTATTTAAACAAAAGGACGGTATACATAGATAGCTTTTGCATCCATATCACCCAAACCTTTATTCGTTACGTTATTAGATTGATACGTCAATTTTACATTGTTGTATTTCATTTTATCTGTAACATCATACCAAGATTCTGGATTCACGGCGGTTACAACTGCAGTATGATCTACAGAATTATTTGAGCCACCTGCGACGTAATCAAAATCTAAATATACGATATCTCCTACTTTGATTTTTGATATATCAAGAGAAGTTAGACTTCCATTAACTAATGCTGTTTTTGTAGCTAAATTTAACCTCACACCACTTGATTGTAAGTTAGTACTATTCGCCGAATAGGAAAACATTGATTGAGCACCACGCCAAGCGATAGTCTGACAAGCATTACTCACACTGTTGCATTTATAAAAAATACTTGTGTTTTGAGTTGCTTTAACAGCTGATGATTGAGAGATTAGGTTTTGATTTAACGTTTTCGAATTGGTGCTTCCAAGCAATCCGCCAGATATTGATTGATTGGCAAAATTGGTGCAGTTTCCCCCAACGCCTGAAACATTTATAAATGGGTTACCATTTGAAGAGTAAGCAATATTGTAATTATTTACTGCATAACTAACTGCGATAGATGGTACATAAGCTGCATTAGCCAAACTACTAATGAGGAGCAAAGTACAAATTTTTAAAATATATAATTTTTTTATGAGATATCTCTAATTTTAATATTGAGCGGGCATTATACATATTATCAAATTAAATCCAAAGAAAATATATTATAATTATCTCTTTTATTATTTGTTAATCATTGAATTTAAAAATATTAGATGTTAAAAAGTATTATAAAAATTATGACTGCTATCGGGAAAATTAAAAAAAGGCTGTGTATATATTCTAATTTTGGCCTTATACCATAATGATATGCCTTCAAGTTCAACAGATATAAAGATGAACATAATGATCAAGATATGATGATTTTAAGCGCATCAAAATTAAAGAATAATAACTAAAGCTATATCAGCAGCTTCTAATCGCTACTGTTATCACGGATGATGAAATGCAATGGTCAATAGAAAATGGTCGTGATGCTTTATTAAAGAAACTAATGGATGCACGGATAGGGCAGATCAGTGACCGACAAAGACCATCAATTATGATGGTAGATTTTGTACTGTGCACTTTTATAGTCAAATCTTACTATAGCGTACAGTCAGTTTAATCATTTACTACTTAATTGATTGTAAATAATCCTCAAGTACTCATTATCTCTATGTGCCATATTCACTGTGTAATGGTACGCCCTGCGGGACTCGAACCCACGTCGGTCGCTTAGGAGGCAACTGCTCTATCCAGTTAAGCTAAGGGCGCATCGAGATGTGAGTATAAACAAAAAAAGTTATTACCGAGGTAATAACTTTTTTAATTTCATCTATTTTGCAGCTTAAGTGTTATCTTTTTTGGTCAGCAAATGAAACAGACCAAACATCAACACAATCCAGACCGGAATCATAATCACCGATTCTTTAAAGCCCTGTTGCCACATGATAAACAGCACCAGCGCAATAAAAATCAGCACCAAATAGTTACTCACCGGCGCCCATAGGGCTGGGAACGTTACATTCAGTTTGAGCTTTTTCACCGCAGCTTTAAACTTCAAATGCGTCAAGCTGATCATGGCCCAGTTAAGTACCAAAGCACCTACCACCACGTACATCAAATGACCCAGTGCATCTTCTGGTACAAAGTAATTTAAAAGTACGCAGCCAAAAATCAACAATGCAGAGAACAATACCGCAGGAATAGGAACACCCTGTTTATTCACTTTAGTAAAGATTTTTGGCGCATTACCTTGTTGTGCCAGACCAAACAGCATGCGGCTGTTGGCAAACATACCGCTGTTATAAACCGATAGTGCAGCAGTTAAAATAATAAAGTTCAGCAGATGTGCAGCCCAACCAATACCCAACTGACTAAAAATCATCACAAATGGACTTTTGTCCAGACCACCCAAATCCAGTTGATTCCAAGGCACCAAAGATAACAAGATGGTGAGTGAGCCCACATAAAACACTAAAATACGAAAAACCACCTGATTAATCGCTTTAGGAATGGTTTTTTGAGGGTTTTCAGCTTCAGCTGCTGCCATCCCGATCAGTTCGATACCGCCAAAGGCAAACATCAAAAAGGCCAGCATATAAAACAGGCCTTCAAAACCGTTTGGAAAGAAACCACCATGTGTCCATAAGTTGCTAAACGATGCGGTCGAGCTTGAATCGGCGGTAAAGAGCAGATACAGACCAAACACAATCATGGAAATGACGGCGGTGACCTTGATAATCGCCAACCAAAACTCTGATTCTCCGTAAAATTTTACATTGGTCAGGTTTACGAGTGTAATGACCACAAAGAAAAACAATACCGAAACCCATGCAGGAATATGAGGCCACCAGTAATTGATATACTTCGCAACCGCTGTCAATTCAGTCATCGCGACTAAAATATACAGCACCCAGTAGTTCCAGCCAGCCAAAAAGCCCGGAAATTTACCCCAATATTTGTACGCAAAGTGACTGAACGAACCTGCTACAGGCTCATGGACAATCATTTCCCCTAATTGACGCATGATTAAAAAAGCGATGAGTCCACCGATTGCATACCCAAGAATGATCGATGGCCCAGCGGATTGAATGACTTGTGCAGATCCTAAAAATAAACCAGTCCCAATTGCGCCGCCCATGGCAATTAATTGGATATGACGGTTTTTTAAGCCCCGCTGAAGTTTTGAAGAATCGTTGTTCAAAGGACTTCACCCGACCAGAAATAAGCGTTTTATTCTAAAGGATAGATAGAATTTAGCCTAGTCGAGTGCAGCACAAAGCCGTGCTAAATCATTGAACTTCTTGGTTCACAAATTTTATACAGTTTGCTAGCGATTAAAACTTGGTAAAGATTCTCATCCCATAAGAATATCGTGATGTAAATGAATAAATAAGTGAGAAATCAGTCCTATCATGGTAAATTAGGCAGCATGTCATGAGCGGTCTGTTCAGACCTTTTTTCGCTCCCATTCAAGATTCGAGGCAATTGTGACATCGATTTCCCCTGTGAATAGCAACATCTTATCTACAGCTCAAGAACGAATTCAGCAAGATTTGCAGATGGCACTCGATGCCTTTGCACTGCCAGAGCCACTCAAGTCGGCGGTGCATCATGCCGTTATGCTGGGTGGCAAGCGGGTGCGTCCAGCATTGTGCTATGCCGTGGCTGCATTGGCAGAGAATCCCAATTATGCGGCAGCACGCCGCGCTGCGGTGGCGGTTGAACTGATTCATTGTTATTCACTCGCACATGATGATTTGCCTTGCATGGACAACGATTTGCTACGCCGCGGACAACCGACGTGTCATGTGGCATTTGGCGAAGATACTGCATTGCTGGCGGGTGATATCTTGCAATCAATGGCATTTGAGGTGTTGGGCAGTCGTTTGTTTGATCAGCAAAATAGCGTCGATGCCTCGATTGTACTCAGACAAATGCAAATTCTGGCCACCTCTAGCTCTAAGATGGTTTGTGGACAGGTGCTCGATTTACAGGCCGAAGGCAAAAGTATCGATCAGGCGGCACTTGAAAATATTCACCGCAATAAAACGGGCGCACTGATTCAAGCTGCCATTCTGATGGCCGCCGTGACCTTATTTAAAGGAACAGATCCCGCATTGGTGCAATTACGTCAGTTTGGTCAAAGTTTAGGGCTGGCGTTTCAGGTACAAGACGATATTCTCGATATTATCTCCAGTACCGAAACCCTAGGTAAAACCGCAGGTAAAGACCAGCAAGTACAAAAGTCGACTTACCCTGCGCTTATGGGGCTTGAAGCGGCACAGGCTTATGCCATAAGCTTGCACGATCAGGCACTGGCTGCACTGACGCATTTCTCAGGTGCAGCAACGGACCTTGAACAAATCACCCAGTTTTTATTGCGCAGAAAAAACTAAGCTCACTTGAATAAAAAAAAAGCGATTTGCTTAAAGTGCACATCGCTTTTTTTATGTTAATTCAAAGAGATCTAGTTGGGCTGACGTCCCATTACACCCCGAATGGTACTAAGTACATCGGCAGGAATCACCACGGTTTTGGCATTGTTGGATTTTGCCATTTCTTGCATGGACTTGATGTACTGTTCACCAAGCAAATACGCAACTGGAATTTCCTGTTCGCCTACCGCAGAGGTGATCATTTCAATGGCTTTTTGTGAGGCCTCAGCCAAAACCACTTGCGCTTCGGCATCTCGACGCGATGCTTCAAGACGACCATCGGCTTCTAAAATCGCTGCCTGCTTTTCGCCGTCGGCACGGGTCACGGTCGCACGGCGCTGACGCTCGGCAGCAGCCTGCGCTTCCATCGCGGCTTGCATGGTGGTCGATGGCTGGATATCCTGAATCTCGACCGTTTTTAAGGTAATGCCCCAGTCTGAAATATCATCGGAAATGGCGGCTTTCAATTTGGCCTTGATATGATCACGAGATGACAGGGCATCGTCTAGATCCATCTCGCCCACGATTGAGCGTAACGACGTTTGCACCAGATTTTGAATGGCCCAAGTATAGTTTTCAATTCCATACACCGCTTTTTCCGGTGTGGTCAAATTGATATACGCGACCGCATTCATAAGTAGCACGGCATTGTCACGTGTAATCACTTCTTGCGAAGGAATATCAAGCACAATATCTTTAGTCGTGACTTTGTATGCGATTTCATCGACATACGGAATCACGAAGTTTAATCCTGGATTTAAAGTGGAGTGATATTTTCCTAAGCGCTGTACAATCCATTTATAGCCTTGCGGCACAATGCGTACACCCTTAAAAATCGTCACGCCAACAAAGACAAGAAAGGCTAAGCCAATAATTAAACCCACTGACATAAGTGTGTCCTCATTTATTGTTTATTAGGGTTATGGGGTTGAACAACCAGATTATTGCCCATGATGTCGACCACGCACACGCGATCGCCTACGCTCACCGGAGCCAAACTGCGACAGTTCCATTCATCGGTTCCCATCACAGGCAAGGAAAAACGTACCAGTACCTGTTCATGCGACATACCCACACGAATCACCATGCCCACCTGACCAATCGTGGCTTCGCGGGATAAGCCTGCCTTGGTTTTATCGATGGACAATGGCTTGATAAATTTGAACCATAAAAAGGTACACAGTATCGATAAAATTACCCAAGTGATCAGCTGTGTGGGAATGCCCATCATTGGAAACAACCAGAGTAAAACACTCACCATGATGGCGGCAACACCGAACCAAAGAGCGGCAAAAGCGGTAAAAACAAGTTCCGAAAGCATTAACACAATGCCCAGAACAAACCAGTGCCAAGGTTCTAATACAAATTCCATAGCAATGCTCAAAATGTTGTTATAAAAAAGGTGCAATCGAAATACACGATTGCACCTTCACTGTAGCAGAACTTGGCAGGGCTGAGTAAAAAATGACTTTAGAATTTGGCCCGAGGTGGTGGCTGAAGGGCAGCAGGTGATTTTTTAAATTGATCAATCGCGCTTTGAATAGCACGAATTTTAAGTTGTGCTGCTTTTTCACCTTCCAAAATAGCATCATTACTGGCTTTTAAATCCAGTGCGCCAAGATGACCGACTTTAGGCTGAATCACCACAGTGGCCTGCTTTAACTCTTCATTAATGCTTTGCTGACCCATGATGTTGATGGTTTGATCGAGCAACCCCAACATGCTGCTGGCCTGAGTACCTGCCGGACGCGCAGAAATATCGACCGCAATCACAATATCGGCGCCCATATCACGTGCTGTTTTGACCGGAATTGGGCTTACCAAACCGCCGTCGACATACTGTACCTTGCCAATGGTTGTTGGAACAAAAACATTCGGAATACTACATGAGGCACGAACCGCCTGACCGGCATTGCCTTTAATAAAATCGGCTTTTTTGCCGTTGTCTAAACGTGTTGCAACTGCGGCAAAGCGAATTGGAAATTGCTCAATTGGCTTGTTACTTACCTGAGTATTGACGTAATTTTGCAGTTTCTGACCCAGCACAAAGCCCTGACGATTCAGGGTTAAGTCACGGATATCAGATTCTTGTAACTTGAGCGCAATCGATTGCATCTGGTAGCCAGTTTTTCCGCTGGCATAAATACTCCCCACAAAACTGCCCGCACTGGTGCCCGTGACAATTTTCGGTTTGATACCATGCGATTCGAGTACTTTGATCACACCAATATGGGCAAAGCCTTTGGCACCACCACCGCCCAGTGCAAGCGCAATGACGGGTTCACGAGGCTGAATCGAGCTGGTTTGAGGAGGTGTTTTAGCAATTTTGTCACATCCAAAGAGCGTAAAGCTCAGTGCTGTAACCAAGGCGAAATGTGCAACTTTCATGAACAATTAAACGTGTTGGATGACCATCAGATTGCGCACATCAGACCAGATTCACTGCTTTATTTCTAGTCATTTTTTACAAGATTTTGTAAAGGACGCGACAGGCGATCTGGTCGCTTCGCTGATACCTTGCCCTCAAAACGTTGCATGATGGCGGTTAGGTCTTGCTGATAATCACCTGTTGGGGAAAAAGCACCTAAGCAATAAATGGTTTTATGATCAAAATCGAAAGAGAAAATTACAATAGGGATATGCGCTTTTAACGCAATATGATAAAACCCGCTTTTAAAGGTGCTGGCCTGTTTGCGCGTACCCTCGGGCGCCATGCCAATCCAGATGCGTTCATGCTGTTCGATGGCCTGAACCACCTGCTCGGTTAAACCCGTACGTTTGCTGCGTTGTACCGGAATAAGCCCTAACCAGTTCAGTACGGGCGTACTGACCGGAGTAAAAAGCGAATCTTTGCCGAGTACCGTGATTTTAATGCCCAGACCACCGATGGCCAAAAAGCCGTACCATGCATCTAGGTTAGATGTATGGGGTGCAATAATCGCGACGGCTTTAGGAACATTAGGAAACTCGCCCTCAATTCGCCAGCCTTGAGCCAGAAATAACTGCCTGCACATGCGGCGGCTTAAGGCAGTGCCACGTTGCGGCACACGATCGGGAAGATCAGGAAAAAACTGGGTCATATCCATCTGTGGTCATGTTGGTCATCCTATTGTCATCTTAAGCCTTTGAAAGGTACGCTACATTGGCAAAATAGTTAGATGCATTTTAAAACAGACTGATTTTTGCAATTTTTTTGATTCGAGCCCGATACGCTATGCATGCAAGCCGTCTTTATCTGTTGTTATTTAGCCTGTATTGGGCACAAGGGTTACCCGTAGGCTTTATGACCCATGCCTTACCCGTCATTTTACGGGCACAAGGCGTGTCTTTGGCACAGATTGGCGGCTTTGGCCTGCTGATGCTGCCGTGGTCGATCAAAATTTTATGGGCACCTTGGGTCGATCGGTTTGGCAGTTCACGCATTGGGCATTATCGTAGCTGGATCATTCCCATGCAGGTATGCAGCATTTGCGGGCTTGTTGTGCTGGCGTATTTTCCGATTGAGGCATTGAACCAGCCACAATTTTTGTTGATGTTTTTTGTGCTGATGCTCTGGATTAATTTTTCAGGAGCCACTCAGGATATTGCCACCGATGCATTGGCCGTGAATTTACTCAAAACTGATCAACAGCACTGGGGCAATACCTTTCAGGTGATTGGTTCACGTTTAGGATTTATTGTGGGTGGCGGCGTACTTCTGTGGGCTGTCGATGCTTTGGGTTGGCAGAATACCTTTTTGTGTTTGGCGGCTCTAGTGGCACTTAACACCTTGCCCATTGTGCTACAACCCGCGCGACAGGATCGTCAGGGCGTGCAGGGCAGTGCGGCAAAATTATTCTCAATACGCCATTATTTGCAGCACTTTTTACAGTCTAAGACAACACGAGCATGGCTTACCGTTTTACTTAGCTTTAAGGTGGCAGATGGCTTGGCCGGCCCTTTACTCAAGCCGTTGATGGTCGATATAGGCTTGAGTTTTACCCAAATTGGGCTTTACATTACCGTGCTAGGTGCTGTGGCTGCATTACTGGGTGCATTCATTGCCGGATATCTACTTCAAAGTTTCAGCCGTGCAGGTGTACTGCTGTTCTTTTCAATAGTTAAAATTTTAACTCTTATTGGCTTTGCAGGATTGGGCTGGGCATACGAAAGCGGGATGTCAGTATCTTTTACGCTCATTTATGCGCTCAATGCACTTGAAGATCTATGCTCGGCGATGCTACTGGTGGTAATGCTCACACTGGTCATGCACTATAGCCGAAGTGCGCTTGCAGGCACGGATTTTACCTTTCAGGTTGCTTTGATGGCCACGGTCAGCGGTGGTTTTTACCTGATCAGCGGTGTTATTGCCGACCAGATTGGCTATGCCTGGATGCTGAGTTTGGTCGTGGTCATGGCTATTTTATCTGTGTTCCCCATTTACTTTTGGTCTAAAACATTAGGGCAGTCTCAAGCATCACTCTAGATCATGATTGGGCTAAACTGCTGCGTCATTTTTCGGTGCTGTATGTAAAATTCTACTACTGAGGATACCGAGCAAACTCAAAAATATTGCTTTAATTGTTATTATGTATAAATATGCCTGTATCGGTTTGATATTGTTGCGATAAAATGAAGCAAATACGCAATTGATCAAATGGTATAAAAACGACAAAGCTTTTATTTAAGTGTGTTTTAAGCTTATATTTTTACAGTAGAAAAGTAAGTGTTGCCAAAACAATAGTCAACACGCGATTTCATTTGATATGCAAAACAGTTATGTTGAGCCAAAATGATAATTATTCTGTTGCATCGAGTCAGCGTAAAAACAGATTATTGCTCGTTTTCCTGATGCATCAGATTCATGTTATTCCACAGTTGTGCGAGTCTAACCCATGACCAAAATTTTGATTATTGAAGATGATTTCATGATCGCTGAATCCACGATTACCTTATTGAAATATCATCAATTCGAGGTAGAGTGGGTGAATAATGGATTAGATGGCCTAGCGCATCTGTCAAAGCAGAAGTTTGATCTGGTGTTGCTCGATCTGGGCCTCCCCATGATGGACGGTATGCAAGTGCTGAAGCAGATCCGCCATAAAACCGCGGTGCCAGTGCTGATTATTTCAGCGCGTGACCAGCTCGAAAACCGTGTGGAAGGTTTGAATCAGGGGGCAGATGACTACCTGATCAAACCGTACGAGTTTGATGAATTGCTGGCACGAATCAATGCATTGCTGCGCCGCACCAACAGCAAAGACAACGCTGCTTTGCAGCAAGATCAGGTGTTAGTGAATGGCGATGTGGTGCTCAATGTTGAAAAACATGTGGCCACGTTTCAGGGTAAAGAAATTGAACTCTCAAACCGTGAGTGGGCGATTTTGATTCCGCTGATGTCACATCCGAACAAGATTTTTTCCAAAGCCAATCTAGAAGATAAGCTCTACGACTTTGATAGTGAAGTCACCAGCAATACCATTGAAGTGTATATTCACCATTTACGCTCTAAGCTGGGTAAAAACTTCATCCGTACCATCCGTGGATTAGGCTATCGAATGGGACAATCATAAGGAAACGCTGAGGATGGCCAAGCATTATTCATTAAGACGTCGATTAATCTGGGTCACCTCTGTTTTTAGTCTTTTACTGGGCTGTATTCTGGTTTTTACAGCCTATAAAGTTGCCTTGCACGAAACCAATCAGATTCTTGATGAGCAAATGCGCTATCTGGCCGATCGCACGGCACGTCAGCCGCTCTACAATCTCGACAGCCACTTTCAGGCCAATCACGAATATCACGAAGAAGATTTACTGGTCGATATCTGGGCCTACGACGATCAGCGCCATTTACAAGACGAAAATCAATTGTTGATGCCTCCGGTAAAAAAAGCCGGGTTTTATTCGCAAGAGACACGACAGGGCACCTTGCGCGCCTATGTCTTGCCTTTAGAAAATTACCAGATTCAGGTCAGTCAGCTCGAAAAAGTACGCAAAGTGGTAGCACTTGAGCTTGCGGCCAGCATGTTTTTACCTTATGGCTTTATTTTACCGTTTGCCTTGCTTGGCCTGATGGGCATTATTCGGCGTAACCTCAAGCCTTTTGATGATTTTAAACGTGAGCTGACGCAGCGCGATTCCAATGATCTGTCGCCTATTCACGATGAAACGTATCCTGAAGAACTGTTACCGACCATTGAAGAGATGAACCGCCTGTTTGAGCGAATTTCAGAATCTCAGCAAGAACAAAAACAGTTCGTGGCCGATGCTGCGCACGAGCTGCGCACGCCAATCACGGCACTGAATTTACAAACCAAAATTTTGTTGAGTCAGTTTCCTGACCACGCCGCACTGCAAAATCTCGGCAAAGGCTTGGCGCGAATCCAGCATTTGGTCACGCAGTTACTGGCGCTGGCCAAACAAGATGTTTCCTTGAGTGCTATTGAACGACACAGCAGCTTTGAGCTTAATGATGTAACGCTCAACTGTGTCGAGCAACTCATGAATCTGGCGGTAGAAAAAGATATCGATTTAGGTTTTGTACGTAATGAATCGGTAAAAATGGTCAGTGTTGAACCGACCGTGCATTCCATTGTTTTTAACCTGATTGATAACGCCATCAAATATACGCCAGCCGCAGGCGTGATCAATATTTCTGTCTATGAAGATGGCGAATACGCCTGTGCACAGATTGAAGATAGCGGCCCCGGAATTGACCCCGAGCATTACGACAAGGTGCTGAAGCGTTTTTATCGTGTGCATCATCACCTTGAAGTGGGGAGTGGGCTGGGGTTATCAATTGTCGATAAGGCCACCAGTCGGTTAGGTGGAGAACTTCAACTGCTCAGAAGCGAGGAGTTAGGCGGCTTAAGTGTGTTGGTGCGTATTCCCAAACAACCGCCGCATCATTAAGAATGCTGCTGGCGAGCACCCAAATGGCGTGCCGCCCACAAGTAGATTAGGCAGTTGATTGACCACGCCCACCATCCTGTCCATAAATTATGACTTAAAAAGTGTGCGCCGCGCATCATCTGTGCCCAGCCCATTGCAAAGCCTAAAATGAGCCCGGCAAACAAATAAAACAGTGCACGTCGATGATGTGTCGCGCGGTACACAAAGTAGCCAGTCATCAAGGCGAATCCGGTGCTGGCATGTCCACCCGGAAAACAGTGCCCATGTGTGGCGCTAAAATCCCAGACAAAACCCTGTGCTGCTGGGTGGGTCATATTCCAAGGGCAAGCATGAGACGACTGTGACTTAAGAATGCCAACGATACTGGTACACAGCATACTCACCCAAAACATATAGCCATATTGCCAGCGCTGCGCGGCCAGACGCGTCATTTTAAATGATGCCAGCCACAACACAAAAAATACTGCATAAACCCCGATGATGATGTTTTTCACAATCACATGATTCAGTTTGGCCAAATACCAGTTATCGCGATGATGAAATTGCCCTGTTGCATCGACCCACGGTGCAATCAAATGCAGATCAATCGCACCGCCTACCGGAAAGAGCATCATCAGTACAACTGCACTGCATGCGATCAGTACAAGCTGTACGCGCATAAAAACAGAAAATTGCATAAGGAATTGAATAAATATAGAAATCTCTGAGCATGATTTAAACGTGCCAAACTTAGCGATCACTTAAGCGACTACATCAAATCGCAGTTAAAAAAAAGCGACTCAGAGAGTCGCAAAAGCACAAACGGGTGCGGGATTAAAACATTCCATCTTCAGAATTTGCAGAGATTTTATGAATAGACAAGTCTGCGCCACGAAATTCATCTTCTTGGCTTAAACGAATGCCCATCACGGCTTTGAGTAGGCCATACACCACAAATCCACCCAGCACAGCAATTACAATTGCAAGACCCGTACCAATCAGTTGAGACATCATCGAGACACCGCCCAAGCCTCCAAACGCCTTTTGTCCAAATATCCCTACTGCAAGGCCTCCAAGGGCACCACAGACGCCATGTAAAGGCCACACACCAAGTACATCATCAACCTTGAGCTTGTTTTGTGTATAGGTAAACAGCTTCACAAAGATTACACCTGCCACAACACCGATCACCAATGCACTTACAGGATGCACAATATCTGACCCTGCACAGATGGCGACCAAGCCTGCCAGCGGGCCGTTGTGTAAAAAGCCGGGGTCATTTTTACCCATAAAGTTGGCGCTTAAGGTGCCGCCTACCATCGCCATCAGTGAATTGATGGCCACCAAGCCTGAAATCGCATCGACACGCTGGGCACTCATCACATTAAAACCAAACCAGCCCACAATTAAAATCCAAGACCCTAACGCTAAGAATGGAATGGACGAGGGCGGATGAGCACTGACACGTCCGTCTTTTTTATAACGACCATTTCGTGCGCCCAGTAAAACCACAGCTATGAGGGCAATCCAGCCGCCCATGGCATGAACCACCACTGATCCGGCAAAATCGTGAAAGCTGGCGCCAAATTGGCTTTCGAGCCATTTTTGCAGACCAAAGTTACCGTTCCATGCCATACCTTCAAACAGTGGATACACCAACGCCACCAGTGCAAACGTGGCAATGGCTTGTGGACGCATTTTGGCACGCTCGGCAATACCGCCCGAAATAATGGCCGGAATGGCAGCGGCAAAGGTCAGTAAAAAGAAACAGCGCATCAGGTTATAGCCATGATCCGCGGCGAGTACAGCACCAGTTTGAAAGAAGCTGTGCCCATAGGAGATGTAGTAGCCTACAAAAAAGTAAGCAATTGCAGAAATAGAAAAATCGGTCAGAATCTTACTGAGCGCATTGACCTGATTCTTATGCCGCACGGTGCCGAGCTCTAAAAAGGCAAACCCGGCATGCATGGCCAGCACCAGCACTGCGCCGAGCAATAAGAAAAATAAATCGACATTTTGCATAATTTGCTCAAAAAAAGTGCTTAAATCCAGCTTGGTTGCATATAAAAAATGATTTATGCACCAAAATGGTTAAGAAAATCTAAAGGGTGATTAACCACAACGCACGGTTGGGTTAATTTGCCTATTCAAAGCAAAAAACGCACCAATATTGGATTAAAATTTAAAGCTTCCGATAAGCGTGGTGCAGACTGAGCAAAAAGAGTGCTCTAAGGTGGGCTGATCTGACACGCTTTCCCTTCATATTCGTAACGGTGAAAACGATAATTGCTGCCATCCCAGCGCAAAACCGGAAAGCAGAACCCCGGCCCACCTACCGAAACGTCGGGCATACGATTTTTTCCTGTCGATTTTAATAACTCGGGCACACCTGTACCATCATAGCGCACGCGCCATACACCTTGCGCCGTTTTACTTAATAGCACAAACCCCATACCTGTCAGTCCATAACAGCCAGTATCTGCACTGCTGACAATGGCCTCGGGTAAACGGTCATGGTTGATGTCTTGATACAGCTCAAGCGTTGGCTCACCACATTCGGATTGCCACTTATTGTGATGAAACTGAAAACCGGCAGCTTTAAAAATCGCACGCTTTTCTGCTAATGGGGCGCGTACTGCTTCGGCAAAACCGGCAGTCGAGAACAAGCTGCTCAAAGTAAAGGCGCAGGTGAGAAGTAATCGGATATTCATAGGTGCTTTATTTTTGTTCATTTGCTTAAGTTTAACGCAAATTTTAAGCCTGATCCGATTTTTGCGCATAGAATGAATCAGGATTTAAAAATAACGATAGTAGACACTGATCGAACATGGCTCATATCTTTCTTGCACTTTTTCCCCTGATTGCGCTCATTGCGACAGGGTATCTGTTTAAAACCTATCAATTTTTTAGTGCAGAATTTTGGGCAGGCGCAGAAAAACTCAATTATTACGTGCTCTTTCCAGCGCTACTGTTTCATACCCTTGTTACGGCCAAAATTGATTTTCAGAATCTAAAGTACGTGATTATTGCCATGTTTACAGTTATTGCTGTGGCCACCGCTGTGCTGTATGGCATCAAGTATTTCAAAAATATCCGACCGGCACGCTTTGGTGTGCATGTACAAAGTATTGTACGTTTTAATACCTATATTGGGTTGGCTTTGGTGGCAGCGCTCTATCACAAAGAAGGCATGGCGATCTTGGCTATTTTGCTGGCGGTAAGTATTCCGGTGGTGAATGTAATTTCGGTGCTGTCACTTACCTCAAGTGAAAATATGGCCCTTAAACCCGTACTGCTGGCATTATTGAAAAATCCGCTCATTGTCTCTTGTCTATTTGGTGGCGTATTCAATGCACTCCAGATTCCGCTGTGGGACGGTATTTTAAATTTACTCAAGCTGTTTTCATCGTCGAGCTTACCTTTGGGGTTACTTTGTGTAGGCGCGGCGTTACAGTTTATGGAAATGAAAAAAGATGTGCCCGCCTTGCTACTCGATACCGCTGCGCGTTTGCTTATCATGCCTGCGCTAGCTTACATGGTGTGTATGTGGATGGGTTTATCGACGCTTGAAACCCAGATCATGGTGGTCTTTTTTGCATTGCCTACGGCATCTGCGGCTTACATTTTAACAAAAGTGCTGCGTGGTGATAGTCAGCTTATGGCAGCGGTGATTAGCTTACAAACCCTGTGTGCGGCCGTGACCTTACCGCTGGTGATTTGGTGGGTGGGCCAATAAGTTAACGTCTTTCAATGCTGTATGGCGTATTGTCTGCTAGCATAAATACACCCGTTGAATGGTTTTCTCTTTTAAATAAAACAGAGATGCGGCACAGGTCGCATCTGCCGTACTGGCTTCAACACCTTCATTTTTTAAAATCAGACGAGCCTCTTTGGGCGCTTCTTCAAAAGGCACAATATCGGCACCATCCAGTTTCGACATATCTACAAAATTTTCTCCCCGTTCAGTTGGCTCAAACGTGGTGAATACATTTAGATCGTAATCGTGAGTGTCATTTTGGTAGTAATACACGTCCTTGCTGTTGCCAAGACGAAACTCAAACAGATATTGCAAGCCTTTGGCATTCGGATTTTTAAGCACCCGAAACGCATCAGGGTGGCCATCACCATTGGCATCGATTATAAGCGGTTGTTTTAAATAGGTGCGATCGACCACATAACCTTCTGGTAAAGGCGTAGGGTTATCTACCAAATACGTTGGCTTTGAAGCAGCTTGCACCTTAATGTGAGCGGCGGGTTGAGCGGTATTTGTTTCTTGCTTTACTGCTGCGTGTTGTGGTGCAGTATTTTGCGTTGTCGAAGGGGCTTGCGGACTACAGGCACTGAATACACCCACCAACCACAATATGCCATATTGCTTTTTCATGTTGATCTTCTTGTATTGAAAATAGCCCATGCTGGGTGCTTTATGGTAACGCTTAAATTGAAAATCTTAAAGTTGATGTTATCGGCAGAGAAGCTGAGTATTTATGGTGAGATATCTTCCTGTGAATATTGTTGCTACACTTTTTCATTTTTAGGTGGTAGATGACTATGTCTTTTGATCTTAAGGTTACGATCAAGAAAAAGGGAGACGTATCTGGGCCGCAGAAAAAACTGAATGTGCTGATTGAGAAAATTGAACAACAAAAAAAGATGTTGGCGGCATGGCAAAATGCGCAAACCGAGATCCAGCACTACACCCGGCAAAAGCTGTTGCCTTTGTATCACGAATTGCACGAACTCTGGTTTCAGCAGCTCACCCAGCTTTGGAATGTATTGCATCAACATGAATTTTCTAAAGCAGAGATCGCCAAGCTTGATGAGAAAATTGCCCAGCTTGCAAAGCGCTTAAAGTGCTCTCAGATGCTCAATGCCGAACAGCATAAACAGGCAATTCAAATAGATACCTTTTATCGCCAGCACGCCGAGCACAATCAGCGCAAAGCTCCAAAAGAATTATCAGCGCATGCCGAACCTATACAAAATACAGCGCATGATTTTGATCAAGAGGATGCAGCCGAGGCTGATTTTGAGCGCTATGCAGCCGATCAGCAGCAGGCACGTGAACAAGCCAAACAGATACGGCAGCAACAAAAACGCGAACAGGCTGAGCAGATGGCAGCGCAATCACTCAAAACGGTGTATTTAAAAATAGCCGCCATAATTCATCCAGATCGCGAGCATAATGAAACCAGAAAAGTAGAAAAAACTGAGCTATTTCAACAAGCCAGCCAAGCCTATGAACAGCAGGATTTATTTTATCTGCTCAAAATGCAGTTACAGTTTGAGCAAAATAAAGGAGCTACCTCAAAGGAGCTTAGCTCTGAGCAAGTGAAGTTTTATAAATTGGCTTTAGATGCGCAAAGTCAGCAGATTGAAAGCCAGATCGAAGACATTCTAAACTCGTTTCAACTGGTTAAAAAACTCAAAGCCAATCAGGTACATACCAGTGATGTGTATAAAGCGATTGATGCAGATGCTACTGAGTTAAAGCAGCATGTGAAATGGGAAAAAGACTGTTTAAAGCATATGAAAAAGGTGAGTGGGGTGGAGATGTTGTTGGGGAGTGAATTGTTGTAAGTGTTTATGCGATATTATTTTAATTACTATCGAATAAATCTAATAATTTTATTCGATAGAGTTAATGGTATTAATTTAAACATTAGGCTACTTTTTGTTGGATAGCTTGAATCCAGGAGCTTATTTCTTCGTAGGCACCAATATCTTTAAGTAAGTCTTTAGTTAAAACTTTTGAAAGTTCATAATTCAACTTTTTTTTAATTTGTTCAGAACTATATTCTTTTAGAGATCTATCTCCATTTTCGAAACAATATTTCAAATGTTGACTTAGTTTTTTAGGAACATCTATACTATTCCATTCGGATTTCCACTGGTCATTTGAAAAATCAATAAATGGTTCAGAAAATTGATAACAATTTGAATATAGGTTTGGATGAATATAATTCTCTATTTCATAAAAATTAGTTTGAAATGCTTTATGTAGGGAATTTTGGTTTATCTTTTGAATAAATTTTCCATATTTTTTTACATCACGATCATAAATATGTATTTGAGAAATGTTAGGTAATTTATCTAAATACCTAAAAGTAACCCAATGCTCCAAATTTCCACCTCCAAGTGGGATTAATAAAACCTGAGGGTGATTTGATAAATCAAAATTGAAACAAGATATGGATATGTTTTTTAAAAATTCGATATCTGTTGGGCCTTCCATACAAATAATTAATTTTATATTTGTATAAATCTTACTAATCATTATATCAGGTGTTATTCCTAAAGATTCTGTAACTTTTTCTAGAATGGTTACATCATTTGTTTCAATTATTAATTCTTTATCTTGTTTATATAAATAAATAATATTTGAAAGTGGTACTAACGAACCTAAACTCGGACTATGAGTTGTTAAAAAAATTTGAGTATCAGCTTTTTCAGATAATTCAACTAAAGCAGAATATAGCATAACTTGCCAGTCTGGATGTTGGGCAGTTTCTGGTTCTTCCAGAGCATAGATTACTGTTCTATCATTAGATCTTTTCCTTTCTGCTTCAGCTCTGAAATAGTTTAAAAGAATTAGTCTACGTACTCCGCTTCCTCTTTTATTAATTGGTATTCCTGCTTCATCTTCAAATGTAAATGAAAAAAGAGTGTCCCATGCTTTAGTTGATACATTAGGAATTAACTGGTCAGCAATCTCTGGATTCATTTCTCTTAGTTTGGTTATTGTTCTTTGTCCCACTTCTTCAGTAGCACTTATAATTTGAGCTTTTAATTCATCAAGTTGAGTTTGCATATTTGCTAAAATTGATTTTGTAATAACTTTTAGTGGACTCTGTACTTCGGTATCTGAATCTTTATTTTCTCTATCAGCTTTAAATAGAAAGTATAGAGGAAAATCACTTTTTATTGCCTCATAAATTTTTTTACCGTCCTCAGCGTCAATTGGTATAAATGTTTCACTTAAGTCAATTGGCTGAACATCAGAAAAATTATAGATTGCTTGTCTAATAGAACTACTTTTTGCTTTGTTAACTGAGGAGGTATCATGTGAGCTATCAAATAGGGCTAAATCCTTCTTTAATTCTGATATCTTTTTATTTACTAAGGGTGTGGCAAATTTTTTATTCGGATAGTCTGAAACAATAAATGTTTTTAAAGACTTTGCTGTAATAGTCTGAGTAGAAGCACTCCAGACTTTTCTGATTGTTAAAAATTTCTCAGAATCTAGTAAATATTCATTTGTAAGATAGGTTGGAACTGTATCTATGGTATAGGATTTTCCTTGAGCAACTTGAAATGAAACTTGAATAATAATATCACTGTCTGATTCTAGCTCTCTTTTTTTACTAAGATCACTGACATCAATTTTAACTAACTCATTATTAAAAAAAATTTCTAGTGCTTCTAATATTGTAGATTTTCCAACATCGTTTTTGCCTATAATAACGTTTAAATTGTCGTGCAAATATATAGTTTGCTCTTTATAGCCCCTAAAATTTTTTATATATAATTTTGAAATGATCATTTTTTATCCTTTAATTGAAAAATCCCTCCTAATTAGAAGGGATTTTATTTTAAATATTCACTATTTTAAAGCTTAAAGCGCAGCAATCTGTTCCATGCTTTGCTTAATTTTCACAAGCTGATCAGCAAACTCAGCCAATTTCACTTTTTCACCTTCAACAACTGCTGCTGGTGCTTTGGCAACAAAGCCTTCATTAGCAAGTTTGTTGGCAATCTGGTCATGCTGCTTTTGTACTTTATCCAAATCTTTCTGTAAGCGGCCCAATTCTGCTTTCGGGTCGATCAAGCCTTTCATTGGAACAAATACAGATGCGTGGCCTACAACGCTAGAAGATGACAGTGGCGGCTCTTCACCTTGTGCCAAGAACGTAATGCTTTCTACTTTGGCCAAAGCTCTAAAGAGCGGCTGAATACGTTCGATCTGCGTGCGTTCGCTGTCAGAGATGTTTTGAAGCAATACTGGCAACAAGCGAGCATTACCCAAGCCCATTTCACCACGGATATTACGTACAGCACCGATTAAGCCTTGAAGCCATTGCATATCGGCTTCGGCTTGCTCATTCATTTTTGCAGCTTCCGGCACTGGGTATTTCGCCGTCATGATGGTGTCGCCACCTTTACCAATCATTGGCGCAAGCGTTTGCCAGATTTCTTCGGTCAGGTACGGCATCAGTGGATGCGCCAAACGAAGTGAGGCTTCCATCACTGCAAGCAATACGCGGCGAACTTCTGCTTTACGTTCTTCCGAAACTTCTGCATCGTTTAAAACTGGCTTGGTCAGTTCGACATACCAGTCGCAGTATTCGTTCCAAATGAAGTCATAAATGGTTTGCGCAGCAAGATCTAGACGATACGTTGCAAATGCCTGATGTACCGCTTGCTCGGCTTTTTGTAGGCGACTCATGATCCATTGCTCTGGCAATTCCCATAGCTCTGGGCGCGCTTCCTGAGCAACGGTTTGACCTTCTACGTTCATGAGTACGAAGCGGGTCGCGTTCCAGATTTTGTTACAGAAATTACGGTAGCCTTCTACACGCTTCAAATCAAACTTAATGTCACGGCCAGTGTTGGCAAGGGCACAGAACGTGAAACGCACGGCATCTGTACCATACGAGTTAATTCCTTCTGGGAATTCTTTACGCGTGGCTTTTTCAATTTTTTCGGCTTGTTTCGGGTTCATCAAACCAAAAGTACGTTTTTGTACCAAGCTTTCAAGATCAATCCCGTCAATCAAATCGAGCGGATCAAGTACGTTGCCTTTCGATTTCGACATCTTCTGGCCTTCGCCATCACGTACCAAACCATGTACATATACGGTCTTAAACGGCACTTGTGGCGTACCATCCTCATTCTTCATGAAGTGCATGGTCATCATGATCATGCGCGCCACCCAGAAGAAGATAATGTCAAAACCAGTTACCAATACATCGGTCGGGTGGAAGGTATTGAGGAAATAGTTTTCCGCATCTTTCTTGGCATCGCCTGTCCAGCCCAAGGTCGAGAATGTCCAGAGGCCCGAAGAGAACCATGTGTCTAACACGTCTTCGTCTTGTTGAAGCGCAAGGTCGGCAGCAAGGTTGTTTTTCGCACGAACTTCTTCTTCGTTACGGCCAACATATACATTGCCTTCAGCGTCGTACCATGCCGGAATACGGTGGCCCCACCACAACTGACGTGAAATACACCAGTCTTGAATGTTGTTCATCCATGCCATATACATGTTGGTGTATTGCTCTGGTACAAACTTGATGCGTCCGTCTTGAACTGCTTCAATTGCAGGCTGTGCCAATGGCGCAATTTTTACATACCACTGGTCGGTTAAAAGCGGCTCTACAATCACGCCTGAACGGTCACCGCGTGGCGCTTTGAGGTCATACGGCTGAATCTGGTCTAACCAGCCTTCTGCTTCGGCTTGTGCAACCAGTTTTTTACGTGCAGCAAAACGCTCCAAGCCAACATAATCTGCTGGCGCTGCAATTGCGTCAGAAATTTGTTCACCAGCTTTTGCAATATATTCAAACTCAGCCAGAACTTCGGCATTTTTATTGAAGATATTGATAATTGGCAAATCGTGGCGTTTACCTAAGTCGTAATCGTTAAAGTCGTGTGCAGGGGTGATTTTGACACAGCCTGTTCCGAAATCTTTTTCAACGTATTCATCGGCAACAATTGGAACCAAACGGCCCGTAATTGGCAACACAATATTTTTGCCAATCAAGTGCGCATAGCGTTCGTCTTCCGGATGTACCGCAACCGCAGTATCGCCTAATAGCGTTTCAGGACGCGTCGTGGCCACCACAAGGAAATCATGGCCGTCTTGAGTTTTGAGTGACTTGTCTTCAAAGAAATATTTGAAATGCCACAACGAGCCTTTTTCTTCAACCGACTCAACTTCAAGATCAGACAGCGCCGTTTGTAGTTTCGGGTCCCAGTTTACCAAGCGTTTACCGCGGTAAATCAAACCTTGCTCGTGTAGTTGAACAAACACTTCTTTCACGGCATTAGACAAACCATCGTCCATGGTAAAGCGTTCACGCGACCAGTCGACAGAAGAACCCAAACGACGAATTTGTTTGGTGATGGTGCCGCCAGATTGCTCTTTCCATTCCCAGACTTTGTCAATAAATTGCTCACGGCCCAAATCGTGACGGCTGACATTTTGTGCAGCCAACTGACGCTCTACAACCATTTGCGTGGCAATACCCGCGTGGTCGGTTCCCGGCTGCCATAAGGTATTTTTCCCCATCATGCGGTTATAGCGGGTGAGGGCATCCATAATGGCATTGTTAAAGCCGTGCCCCATGTGCAAGCTACCAGTGACGTTTGGCGGCGGAATCATAATACAAAACGAGTCACCTTGACCGGATGGCTTAAAGTAGCCTTTCTCTTCCCAGATTTGATACCATTTTCTTTCAATATCAGTGGGATCATAGGTGGTTGCGATGTTTTGGGCAGATTGAGCGTTGGCGTCAGTCATAGTAAAAATCAAAAATGAATAAAAAATTGCGACTATTGTAGCAAAAAATACATCGGAATTAATGCTTAACTCATCGACAAAAAATTTACCTGCTCGGCAAAACACGCTAGATTAAACCCAAACGCAGACATTCATGTCTTTACATGGATATCAGACAATAAAATGCGAGGGATGCTTCATGGGATATGCTGTATTTCTTAAAATCGATGAGGCCACGCATCATCATTTTGATCAGATTCATGCCCAGCTCAATCAGGGCACTACACAGCCGCAGTCCAAGCAATTGGGAATCGTACTTTCCGACATTTCCTGTCAAATCATTCAGCAAGTTTTTGGCGATATGCTGGCGCAGCAAAAGCACAAGCCCGATCAGTCCTTCATCAAACAAATCGACGAGTCTGAAAAAGTCATTCAGCAGGTCATGGCCACCATGAAAAAATATTTGCCGTGGTCAGTTTCATTTTTTAGCAATGAACGCCTGCTGCCACTAGTCAATTATCTGGCAAGTACCTTTCGAACAGAAGCGCAGACCACCTATATGCGCTACAGCCTCGATTCGGTCTTGGTGCAGGATACCTTTTCTGCGGTCGATAAAGTCCGCGCAGGGCAAGCCGTATATGTACCCAAAGCTTTTCAGGCGCTCACACAAATTGTCGATCAGGGCGTTACACAGCTCATTCGGACACCGAAGCAGCTCCTTAAGTTTAATCTGGTGGTCGATAAAACCTTAAACGGCGTGATTCATATGACCACGCATCTGGGCTACAAGCGTCTGGAAAAGCTGGGCACGCAAATTGACCCCGATATGGCAAATGACTATATTGAACACTTTATGGCATTTTTAAAAAAAGAAGCCTAACGCATTTATTTATAGGGTAAATTCTAATGTCAAAACTCAACTCGCTCGAAAATAAAGTGGTCTGGATTACAGGGGCATCTTCAGGTTTGGGTAAAGCCTTGGCACGTGAGTGTGCCTTACAGGGGGCACAGGTAATCTTAACTGCACGTCGTTATGATGAACTCGAAGCGGTGCGAGTGGGGCTGTTTAAACCAGAACAACATCTGTCTGTGGCTGCCGACATTACCGACGAATCTCAAGTGCGTCATGCCTATGCAGAAGTGTTAGCACAAAAAGGACGTATCGATTGGCTCATCAATAATGCGGGCCTGAGTCAACGCGCACTCATTCAAGACACCACCATGCAAACCGAACGTGCGATTATGGAAATTGATTATTTCTCGCAAGTGTTTCTGACCAAAACTGTATTGTCGACTTTTTTACAGCAAAAATCTGGACGTATTGCTTATGTGTCGAGTGTCGCGGGTTTGCTCGGAACACAGTACCGTGCCAGTTATTCGGCAGCCAAAGCCGCTATTCATATGTGGGCCAACAGCTTGCGCGCCGAAGTGGCAGAGCAGGGCGTTGGGGTTTCGGTGATCTTTCCCGGTTTTGTGAAAACCAATGTGTCACTCAATGCACTCAATGGAGAGGGAAAACCTCAAGGCCATCAAGATGAAGCCATTGAAAATGGTTTGGAGCCAGATGTATTTGCTCAAACCGTAGTCCGAGCACTGATCAATGATGAAGAATACATTGTAGTTGGTGGTGCCAAAGAGAAGTTAGGCGTACTGGTGTCTCGCTTATCGCCATCACTCTTGTACAAAATGATCCGTAAAACCAAAGTGAAATAATCAAACCATTCAATCTCGTTCAAGGACGCGAAATATCGCGTCCTTGTCGAGTGAGTTTTTAATCGATGACTTACTCAGTCACTCAGCGGACTGTTTGGTCAATCGCGGTACCATAGGCAAAGACTTCAACCATTCCGCCTTGCATGCCCAGTTCGGTGGTACTTAAACGTAGCCCCATAATATGCGTGCATCCATATTGCTGCGCCTGAAGTTTGAGCCTAACAATCGCTTCGCGCCGTGCCCGCTCTACCACGGTTTCATAGCTGGTGAGTCTGCCACCAAAGAAATTTTGAATATTGGCAATGATGTATTTAAAGTAATCGTGGGAAATTACCACATTACTTGAAACGAATTGTCCCGGCTGAACAGGTTGTACAAAACGATTGGTATCGAGTTGAATATGCGCCAGTAGTCGTTCTTTTTGTTCTAATTCTTTGAGGTGTTTACGCTCAAAGTATCTTCCAAATCCCCAGCCCACGACAAAGAGCACCACAAAAACGCCAAGCTGAAAAATAAGATTTTCCATGCAGTTGTCCTTGTTTACTGAAATGGATCGGGAAGCTTGGGCGTATTGGGCTGCACAATCACGGCTGTGCCGTATACAAACAGCTCCGAAGCACCTTGAGTAATATTGGAGGTCGAAAAGCGAATCCCCACAATGGCATTGGCACCGAGTTGTTGGGCTTTGGCAATCATACGTTGCATCGCCTCTTGACGCGATTCTTCTAACAGCTCGGTGTAGGCGGTCAACTCACCACCCACAATGTTTTTAAGTCCTGCCAGCAAATCACGACCAACATGCTTGCTTCGAACAGTACTTCCATACACCACGTCGAGTTGCTGCGTAATGTGATGGCCTGGCATATTTTCTAAATTACTTAATAACATACAGTTTTCTTCTTGGCATAATAAATATCAAGATAAGAAAAAAGAAACCACGTTGCAATGAAAAACACATAAAAAAAAAGCCCACCGAAGTGAGCTTTTCTAGAGTAATTCATTATTTCTTATGGCGTTCTGCACTCGATGCCGGATAGGTTACCGTCTGGGTTGAGGTTGCTTTTACACCGCCGCCCAAGGTTTTATACAGCTCGACCTGATTGTTTAAATTGGCTTGTTGAAGCAAAAGTAAACCCTGTTCCGCCGAATACGAGGTACGCTGTGCATCGAGTACCGTCAAGTAACCGTCAATACCTGCACGGAAACGCGCAGTAGAGAGGGTATAGTTACGGTTCGTTGCTTCCACCAAACGACGCTGTGCCTGTAAACGATCGCCAATGTTATTGCGCGTTGCCAGAGCATCATTTACTTCACGAAATGCGGTTTGAATCGACTTTTCGTAACTTGCTAAAGCCAACTGCTGGTCGGTTTTAGAGATGTTGACATTGGCACGGCGCGTACCCCAGTCAAAAATTGGTAAGTCGAGACTTGGACCAATCGACCAGATACCTGCACCCGATTTAAACAAATCGCTCAATTCAGTTGACGCATAACCCGCCGTTCCGGTGAGTGTAATCGTTGGAAATAACGCGGCTTTTGCTGCACCAATATTGGCACCTGCTGCACTGAGTTGATATTCCGAAGATTTCACATCTGGGCGGTTATTAAGTAAGTCACTTGGTAAACCCGTAGCAAAAATACTTTCACGCGTAATTGAACTGACCGGCTGATTCGGTAGCAAGTTTTGTGGCACTTGCTGACCCACCAATAGATCGAGCAGATTTTTGGCCTGAGCCATCTGAGTCTTGTAGTTGGCAACGTCATCACGTGCTGTTTCAACTGAAATTTGAGCCTGACGCAGCGGTACTTCACTATCAATACCCACATCAAAACGTTTTTTATTCAGGTTGTACGCATCGAGCTGTGATTTCAATGTTTGATCAGCCAGTTTTAAATTGGCAGTTGCAAACGAATAGCTCAACCATGCCTGAGCCACCTGACTCACCAGACTGATCTGGGTGGAGTCACGTGCTGCTTGTGTCGAGAGGTAATTGTCGAGTGCTGCATCTTTTAAGCTACGAACACGTCCCCAAAAATCCAGCTCATAGGCAGTCACGCCTAAACCGACCTGATACGTCGAGTAAGGATTGTTTGGATCACGTGTAGACGACACTTGACGAATCGCACTACCACTGGCACCAATGGTAGGTAACTGATCGTTTTTGGTAATCTGATACTGTTGTTGCGCACGCTGAATATTCAGTGCAGCAGTGCGTAGATCACGGTTATTGTTGAGCGCCAAATCAATCACTTGCAATAAGCGAGGATCAGAGAAAAAGTCTTTGTAGCCTTGCTCAGCAATAGACGGTCCTGAAGCATTTGAACTGTAGCTTGCAGGGATATCGGCTTTGGCAACTGGTTCTGGGCCACGCATGCTTTGACACGCGGTCAAAGCAAGCGCAAGTGCAGATACCGCAATGCTACGACCTGAAATAGACCATACTTTTTGCATCACGATCTGTGCTCCTGATTGTTGATGGTTTTAGGTTTGTACTTAAAGACACTTCGAATCCACACGAAGAACAATGGAATAAAGAAGATACCTAAAAGTGTTGAGCTGATCACACCGCCAAGAACACCATAGCCGACTGAATGCTGACTACCTGCACCTGCACCAGAGGCAAGCGCGAGAGGAAGTACACCAAAGCCGAAGGCGAGGGTGGTCATGATGATTGGGCGTAGACGCATTTTAGCGGCATGTAAGGTCGCTTCAAGTAAGTCTTCACCTTTTTCTTGCAGTTCTTTGGCAAACTCGACAATCAAGATCGCATTTTTTGCCGACAAACCAATCACCGCAATCATGGCAACTTGGAAGTAAATGTTATTGGATAAGTTCGGATCGCCTTTAATCATCGAGCCAAAGAAGGTTAACAAAACGGCACCAAATACACCCAGTGGCACCACCAGTAAGACCGAAAACGGAATCGACCAGCTTTCATACAGTGCAGCCAAGCACAAGAATACGATCAGCAACGACAATGCGTACAAGAATGGTGCCTGAGCGCCTGATTCGCGTTCTTCAAGCGATAAGCCGGTCCACTCATAGTCAAAGCCTTGTAAGCCCATCGATGGCAATTTGTTAACAATCTCTTCCATGGCCATCATGGCATCGCCCGAGCTGACACCCGTTGCTGGAGTACCTTGAAGGTTGACCGAAGACACACCGTTATAACGCTCAAGGCGTGGTGAACCATAGGTCCATTCGCCTGTCGCAAAGGCAGAGAACGGAACCATGGTGCCCGCACTATTACGAACATACCATTTGTCTAGATCGCCCGGCATCATGCGGCTGGCCGCATCACCTTGCAAGTAGACTTTTTTCACACGACCACGATCTACGAAATCGTTAATGTAAGATCCGCCCCATGCAATACTCATGGTAGTGTTGATATCGGAGATACTTACACCCATCGACCCTGCTTTGGCCTGATCGATATTGATTTGATATTGCGGTGTATCTTCTTGCCCGTTAGGACGAACACCCGTTAAGCGCTTGTCTTGTGCGGCCATACCCAAAATGGCATTACGCGCAGCAATCAGCTTGTCATGGCCTTGTCCGCTTGAATCTTTCAACTGCAAGTTAAAGCCTGCTGTGACACCGAGTTCAGGCATCGACGGCAATTGCAACGGAATAATGTACGATGCGTCTTTGACGATCATATTCAGTGCCATACCGCGCTGGATGATATTCCCAATCTGGGTTTCAGGCGTGGTCCGCTCACTCCAGTCTTTTAGACGGATAAAGGCAAGACCTGCGTTTTGACCCACACCGGTAAATGAGAAGCCCGATACAGTAAAGATCGACTGAACCGAATCTTTTTCCTTATCGAGGAAATAGTTGGTCATGGTATCAATGACTTTACCAGTTCGGTCTAAGGTCGCATTTGGTGGTAACTGTACTAAGGTCAGTACGATACCTTGGTCTTCTTCTGGTAAGAATGACGATGGCAGTTTGACAAAAACAAAGACCAAAATCCCGACCACAGCAGCATACAAAAGCCCAGAGAATAACTTGTGATGCAACATGCGCCCCACACCGTTTTGATAGCCATTCGATAGACGATCAAAACTGTGGTTAAACCAGCGGAAAAAGCGGGCAAATACATTGTTACTTGGCTTTTTGTTTGGATCGTGCTGTTTAAGCAAGGTCGCACAGAGGGCAGGGGTGAAAGTCAGAGCTACGATTAGCGAGAGCACCATCGCGGTGACCAGCGTAATCGAAAACTGACGATAAATGACCCCGGTAGTGCCAGAGAAAAATGCCATCGGTACGAATACCGCAGAAAGTACACTAGTAATCCCGATCAGGGCGCCAGAAATTTGCTGCATCGAGTGTTCGGTTGCAGTGACGGGGTCACTGTGTTCTTCAGCCATTACCCGTTCGACGTTTTCGACCACCACAATTGCATCATCGACCAAGAGACCAATGGCCAGTACCATGGCAAACATGGTCAGGGTGTTGATGGAGAAGCCAAAAATATTGATGACGGCGAAGGTTCCGAGTACAACTACAGGCACTGCAAGCGTTGGAATAATCGTTGCACGCCAGTTTTGTAGGAACAAGAACATCACGATAAACACCAGTACCACAGCTTCAATCAGTGTATGTACAACACTTTCAATCGAGAGGCGGATAAACGGTGTTGTGTCATACGCGAGCTGATCTTTTAGACCGGCAGGGTAGTTCTTACGTAACTGTTCTAAACGGTTTTCAACAGCTTGTGCAGTGTCTAACGCATTGGCACCTGTTGCAAGCTTGATAGCAAGACCACCCGCAGCTTTACCGTTGTATTTCGACTCAAACTGATAATTGTCTGAACCAAGTTCTACACGCGCAACATCTTGGAGTCGAACTTGAGCACCACCTGCGGTGTTTTTCAAGAAGATATTACGGAATTCTTCTGGCGTTTGAAGCAGACTTTGCGCAGTTACTGTCGCGTTCAGAACTTGCCCGTTGACGGCAGGTGCACCACCTAACTGACCCACTGCAACTTGCGCATTTTGAGCTTTAAGTGCAGTTGCTACGTCACTTGGTGTAAGTTGATAGCTGGTGAGTTTGGCTGGATCGAGCCAGATTCGCATAGCATAAGAGCCACCAAATACCTGAATCTCACCTACGCCTTCTACACGGCTAAGGGGTTCAGAAATATTTGAGTTTACGTAATCTTTAATGTCTGCATCAGACAGGCTGCCATCAGGTGAGTAAAATGCAATTACCTGTAAGAAGCTGCTGCCCGATTTGGTCACTTTTACGCCTTGGCGCTGTACATCTTCAGGTAAGAGTGCCGTTGCAGACTGCAACTTGTTTTGTACCTGTACCTGTGCGATATCTGGATCAATGCCTTGTTCAAAGTTTAATTGAATCGAGGCCTGACCGTTACCTGCACTGTTTGATGAAATATAACGTAAGCCATCCAGACCATTCATCTGTTGCTCAATAATCTGTGTCACTGTGTTTTCAACAGTTTGAGCAGATGCACCTGGATAAGTTGCAGCAATAGTAATGGTAGGCGGCGCAATCGTAGGATATTGTGCAATTGGCATTTTGGTCAGCGTAAGAATACCCGCCAACATAATGACCAATGCAATCACCCACGCAAAAATGGGGCGATGAATAAAAAACTTAGCCATTCTGTCTACCCCTTATGTATTTGAAGTAGTTTTTTGATCAGAAGGCGCCTTGTTCTGTTCAGTCATTTGTGGCTTGCCTGAGGTTGCTCCTTGAGCAGCTGCACCTTGTGGAGCGGCTGATTGCTCAGGTTTGGCCTGATATGGCTCAACCTTCACCTGCTGGCCTTCTTTAACTTTGGCTACGCCATCGACAATGACTTTATCTCCCTGTTTTAAGCCGCCAGTCACAATCCAGTTTTGACCTTGAACGCCAGAGGTCTGGATTTGACGTGTTTCAACCACACCTTTGGCATTGGCAATCATTGCAGTGGCTTGACCCGTTGGCGTACGGGTAACCGCAGCTTGAGGAATCAAATATGCATTTGGAATAACGGCCTGTGCAATCTGCGCCGTGGCGTACATGCCCGGTAACAATAAGTGATTCGGATTTGGGAACACCGCGCGTACCGTAATGGTTCCGGTTTCGGTGCTCACAGACGCATCAGAGAACGCCAATCGCCCTTCAATTGGATACATTGAACCATCTTCAAGACGAAGTTTGACTTTGGTGTTATTGCTGTTGTCTAGGCTACCTTTGCTCAGTTGCTGACGCAAACGAAGTAATTCGGCACTAGACTGCTGAATATCGACATAAATCGGATCAAGCTGTTGAATGCTGACCAACGCTGTGGTCTGGTTTGCAGTCACCAAAGCACCCGCTGTAACCGACGATTTACCCGATTGACCCGAAATAGGTGAGCGAATGGTCGAATAGCCCAGATCGACTTCTGCATTTTTCACTTGTGCGCGTGCAGCCGCAACTTGTGCTTCGGCAACGTTGACCTGACCCACTAAATCGTCATAATCCTGTTTGGCCACGGCATTGCTCGAAACCAATTGCTTATAACGGTTGAGTTTGGTTCTTAATGAACTGAGGTTGGCCTGTTGTTGCAACAGCGCAGCTTTTGCATTGTCGAGTGTGGCACGGTTGGTTCGAGAGTCGAGCTCATAAAGCGCTTGACCTTCACGTACGTAGCTGCCTTCTGCAAACAGGCGTTTTAAAATAATACCGCTGGTCTGTGGACGAACCTCAGAAATCTGGTACGCCGATGTGCGTCCAGACAATTCCACAGATTGTTCTACGCTTTGTGGTTGAGCAACAATGACACCTACTTGAGGAGGTGGCATCTGCTGTGCAGCTGCCGCTTGCTCAGCATTCTTGGAATCTTTGCTACAACCAACAAGTGCAATACTTGTTGCCAATGCGCAAGCAGTAAGGGCAGGAACCCAAAGCTTAGCCGACGTCATTCTTTCACCTCATTTAGATTCTTATCTAAAAATAATTTGTTTTTGTCTAACTTGGTTGTTAATAGCCCCAGCCAAAGCAACGAGGTCCAAATTAAACCAATGCCCCAGCCTGCCAGTACATCGGTAGGATAGTGAACCCCGACGTAAACTCTTGAAACCCCCATCATGCCAAACCACAGCAAGGCCACAAATGCAATTGGGAAATACCGGGGATGGTGGCGGTAAATCAACAGCGCGAGGCCTGCAAGTGTGGCTGCATAAACACTGTGAGCACTTGGAAACGATGCACCATAACTGTTGACGATGTGATACATCTCTGGCGGACGCGGTCTATCGAAGCACCATTTAAAGAGCCACCCCAATCCTATACTGCCCAGCACACTTAAAACGATAAAGACAACAATTGCTTTTTTACCGTTTAAGAAGTGGATAAGGCACCACAGCACAGTAACAAGAAGCACCGCAGGCATACCACCCAAGAAAGCAAGTCCGGTTGAAAGATGGTCAAATGCTGGATTCCTATGTTCACTCAACAACTGTACGACAGAAATGTCCCAAAACTGAGCGGTAGGAGAAAATAAAGCAGAAACGCCAACAATGAAAAAAATACAACCAATACAAAGCAGTAGGTATGGCATCATAGCAACCTTTACTGTTACCGAGGCCTTTGGCCAAGGATTGTGGAGTTAAAGTGTACTTTCGAGTACACTTTTTTTCAAGTCTAATATGCCTGATAGTAATTTCATTCTGAACAATTTTTAAGTTGCTTTAACATTACACAACAAAATTGTTAATGTTTTGTTTTTTCTGATTGAGTTAACGGGTCTTCGACTTCAACCGGTTGTTTTGGTGGCCAAAAAAAGTCGCTTGGACGGGTCAAAAAGTGGGTCATCACCAGTTTTGCCAAGGGTTTCCACTGCTCAAAACGTACGCGTCGCGCGCGCAATGCCACGATGATCGTTAAGGTAAAGCTGACAAATAAGTTGGTTAAACCAATCATCAGTACGCCCAAAAAAGAAACCACGATCAGACCGATGTCGGGTGAGCCATTGATGTTCATCAAGCCTTGAATAAAGTTGGCCGATGCAAAGGCAATATGACGAATATCGAGAGGTAGTCCCAAAATAAAGCCAATCGTGCCCATACTGCCAAGCATGATTCCGAATAAGAAATTACCTGCCAATGCCCCCAAGTTGCGTTCGACATAATCGGCAAAACGGTCTAAACGAGCTTGTCCCATCAGTCTGACTAAACGTATATCCGCTTTTAAGCGTGGACCGACTTTACGATAAACCGCCATATTGTCAAAGTAACCTGCAATCAAACCAGACAAAAATAAGCACACACCTGCAATCGCCGCATGTGGCACTGCCAGTGAGGTAAACGGATTTAAATCGTGCAGGGTTTTGGCGGCCTTGGCGTTGGTCATCAGTGGCTCATCGAGATTAAAATGCCACATAAACGCGATAAACGCCGCCACTGGTATTGCAATTGAGATATTGCCCAAAATTGCAATCAATTGGGTGCGGATAATATTAATAATGAGGGCCGCCAGTTCAGCCAGTTGTGCGTTTTTAGAACCTCTGCGCTGTTGTACGGTAGCTGCCAGTGCGGCAGCGGTCATGGCCGGTTGTTTGGTTGCCACGGTAAAGTGCAAGATATGAATCAGGACAAACCCCAGTGAGTAATTCATACTGTATACAAATGCCTGCATCAGCGGTGCCAATGTGACTCGCGCCGCTAGCGTTTTCAGGGTTGCCATGACCGCAATAATCGCACCGGCACCGGCGGCGGCCTTATACATTCCCAAAAAGCCTTTTTTGTCGGTACTCACATAGTGTTCGCCAGTTTTACTGGCATTTTCGGTGACTTGCAGAGCAATCAGTTCACTGTTGGTGCTGAGCAGCGCACGCACACTTTTTTCACTATAATGCGCGGCAGTTAAATCCTTGAGCAGCTCACCCAAAGCACGGTGTCGGCGCTGTTGATCTGCCACTACAATGGTCAGCAACAACTCAATCCGGTCTAAACACTGCTCAAGCAGCGAGAGCAGGTAGGTCAGGCTTAAACTGACCCCAATGCGTTTGGTGGCACGGCGGATTTTCAGTACCACATCGCGGCATTGATCAAACATCACCAAAGCCTGTGAGGCATCTGGTGGTTCGAGTACTGCCACTTCATGGCCGGTGTATTGCAACTGTTTGTACTGCTCAATAAACTCAATGACTTCGCGATTTTGCACCAGAAATGGTGATTCGTATTCTGAGAGTTCTGGCTGAGCGTTAATAAATTCAGGATATAAACCAATGCCGCTGATTCGATACGACAATACGGTAATGGCGGTGATCATTTCATCATGTACAACGCGTTTGCAGTCGACATTACCGTTACTTTGCCCCAGCACCTGAAACAGCTTATTCCAGCGTGCATCTTCAATGGCATCGAGCCAGTAACGATCACTTTTTTGATGAAATACTTGACCAATCAGGGTGCGTAAATCTTTGTGATCGATCAGGCTGGGCAACACATAAGCGCCCATGCGCTGAGAAAGCTGGTTCCAAAAACCATCCTGCGACAAAATGCCGCTGTCAGAGTACAAGCCACTTTGCTTGTACTGCTGGATCAAATGCAAAATAAACGCCTGTAGGGTATAGGCAGCATTGGGGGTGATCAGTAAGGATTGTACAAATGCATCAAATTTCTTATTGATCTCATCCAGATTGCGTGTGTCGGCAGGTCTCAAGCGATTAATGAGTTCGACTGCCAAAGATTCATCTAGTGCATTCGGGCTCTGTTCAAGCTGCGACTGCATGGTGGCATAAAGATCTAATAAGTGAATATGCATAGGCAACGTATGTGTAAATTTAGTTAGTTTTATTGAATTCGATGTAGCGCCATTTCTGTCAGGTTAAACAGTGCCTGACGTGCCTCACTTTCGGGAAGCTGGCTCAACGCTGCGAGCGCGGCTTGGGTTTCTTCTTCAGCACGTTGGCGACAATAATCAAGTGCACCCGACTGCTGTACAATCTGAATCACCTGATCGAGTTGCTCGACTCCGCCCGTCGCAATACTGCGTCGAACAATAGCATGCTGCTCACCCGTGGTATGTTGTAATGCTGAAATTAACGGCAAAGTGGGTTTACCTTCCATCAAATCATCACCAATATTTTTACCTAATGTTTCGGCATCCGAGGTGTAATCTAAAATATCGTCAATGATTTGAAATGCATTACCAAAGTGCCCGGCAAAAAGACGTAGCGGCTCGCGGTATTGCGGTGTATTGGATAATATCGCTGCGCCTTCGGTGGCCAGTTCAAACAAACGCGACGTTTTGCCGTGAATAATATCTAAATAAGTTTGTTCGGTGGTCTCTGGGTCGTGTTGGGCTTGGAGCTGCAATACTTCACCTTCGGCAATTTCACAGGTACCTGTCGAGAAATCTTTTAAAAGCACCATATCATTTAAATCGACCAGCAAATCAAATGCGCGCGAAATCAGAAAGTCGCCTACCAAGACTGCGGTTTGGTTATTCCAGGTCGCATTGGCGGTTGGACGGCCGCGTCTTAAACCTGATTCGTCGACTACATCGTCGTGTACCAGCGTAGCGGTATGCAGCATCTCAATAATCGCGGCAAGTTTACGGTGTGGCGCCAAGTCTTGTGCACCACAGGCCTTTGCAGCCAATAAACACATAATCGGACGCATACGTTTTCCGCCTGCCTCAACCACATGTTTACTGACCGCCATCACCAATGCGACTTTGGAAGTGATCCCTTCATTGATAAATTTATCCATCGCTGCAAAGTCGGTTGCAACAGGTGCGAGAATATCTTGCTTAAAGTCGATGGCCATTGAAGGGGAACCTCATCAATTTAGGGGAAACGTCACTAAAGGTGATATAGATTTAATTAAATCAGATGCTTAATCAAAAAAAGCGAGCCTAGACTTATACGCCACAAGCATTTTTCTTGCAGAAAAAAACCAAAAGATTGACCTATAAATGAAACGCCAGATTTGAAAATTAAGCCCAATTTACAGTAGCAAGTTGTTTTTAAACTGTATTTGAGATTTTACACATATTCCGTTTAAAAGCTAGGTTGTGCTTTTATTTGCTTTGTGTTTAAGCGTATGCATGATCCATTTCGGCTTTAACATATTATTTTTTGTTCGCTTACTTGTTGTTTGGTCAAATTTCACTTAAAATCTGTCGCCTTATATATCCCAGTGGCGTTCGTTTTAAGTTCAGTATGTCCCTTTACTGACACGACGACACGGGCTGAGTTGGAGTACATTATGTACGCAGTAATCCAAAGCGGTGGTAAACAGCACCGTGTAGTTGAGGGTGAAACCCTTAAAGTTGAATTATTGAAAGCTGAAACCGGTTCAACTATTACGTTTGATGACGTACTTATGCTTGTAAACGGCGAAAGCATTCAAATCGGTGCTCCAGTTGTGGCTGGCGCTACAGTAACTGCAGAAGTGGTTGGTCATGGTCGTCACGACAAAATCCGCATCATCAAAATGCGTCGTCGTAAACACTACCGTAAGCAACAAGGTCACCGTCAATGGTTTACCGAGTTGAAAATTACTGGTATTTCAGGCTAATCACGAGGAGTAATAGACATGGCTTCTAAAAAAGCTGGTGGATCGACTAAAAACGGTCGTGATTCGAATCCTAAAATGTTAGGTGTTAAAATCTACGGTGGCCAATCAGTAACTGCTGGTAACATCATCGTACGTCAACGTGGTACTGAATTCCACGCTGGTGCTAACGTTGGTATGGGTCGTGACCATACATTATTTGCTACTGCTGATGGCGTAGTAAAGTTTGAAGTGAAGGGTCAGTTTGGCCGTCGCTATGTAACAGTTGAATCTGTATAAGATTTAGATTGTTTGAAAAAGCCCACGATGTGGGCTTTTTTTATATCTGAAGATAAAGATGCTCTCCATCATGATGAATAAAACTCACAAAGCAGCCGTATAAAACTACAAAATGTCTTATTTTTTCAATTCTTAGCATATAATTTGTCGGGTAATATAAAAATCAAATTGATTGAAACACAACGAAAGACAAGGTGATATTATGACGATGCTTCGTAAAACCATGTGTGCAATAACGATAAGCGCAGCAACGCTTGCACCTGTCATGAGCACGACAGTGTTTGCCGCGACGCCTGCATCGGAACAACAAGCCACTTCAAACTTGGTGAAGCAACTCACGGGTATTCAAAGCTTGAGTGCCAACTTTGAGCAAACCACTAAAGTAACCAACTCAAAAGCGCCACAAAAGAAAGGGCTGACAGCGCAGCACATGAACCAGACCTTTAAAGGGGTAATGAAAGTTGCGCGTCCAGGAAAGTTTTTCTGGGAAACCTCAACGCCGTCTAAACAGACCATTGTGACCACGGGTAAAACGGTCTGGATTTATGACCCTGATCTACAACAAGCGATTCGTCAGAGTCTAGATGAACAGGTTGCCAATACGCCTGCGCTGCTCCTTTCTGGAAATACCAGTCAGATCATGCAGTCTTATCGGGTGACTCAGCCAGATCGTAGTAAAACTTACTACACATTGTATCCAAAAGACAGTGAGGGTGCCTTTCAAAGCCTGACCATCAGCTTTGGCGCAAATAAAGCACCAAGTTTGATGATTTTGCAAGATTCACTCGGTCAAACCACATATGTTCGATTTAATAACGTGAAGTTAAATGCTGCAATTCCGGCATCGACCTTTAATTTTACACCGCCAAAAGGCACGGATATTATCGATCAATAAGCCGTCAATATAAAAAAGCCGCGTATGCGGCTTTTTTTTGTGCTCAGGCTACATAACTTCAATGTTCAGTTTAAAAGTGGCTTTGCTATAGTGAACTCCATTGAGATGACATGATCATAATAGAGAGGAGTGCATATGGCTTTATTACCTACAAGAAAAACAACTGTTCTGGTTTCAATATTCAGTGCCACTTTACTGATCAGTGCTTGCCAACCCAAATCTGATGCAAAGAATGAGCAAAAATCTACGACAACTCCCGCCGCTCAGCCCAGTATTCCCGCATTAAAGGCCAAAGTGGTCGCAGTCAAATTGCCAAAAAACAAGCTATGTTTAGAAGATGGGTGTACCACCTATAACTTTCAAAGTGTTGAAACCAATCAGCCTTGGATTGATGCATATTTTAGCGAACGTATTAAAAAGGCCGATCCAAATGCCTTTGCCAATTTACCCGATCAGGCTGTGAAGTTGCCTGATGGAATGCCGCAAGATGGCCAAAGTATGATTTACGTGCGTTATTTGGGGCAAAATTACAATCTGGCTTCATTTGAATTATTCACATATACCTATTCGGCAGGTGCAGCACATGGGATGTATCACAAAGAATACGTTATTTTCGATTTGGCTCATAAAAAGCATGTGACGGTGGCAGATTTAATCCAGAACGGAAAAGAGGCAACCCTACTTGATCGACTCTACAGTTATAATCAAAGCTGGCTGGATGAACATAGCATTTCACGAGAAAAGCTAAAACTGAGCGACAACTATTATTATGGCAATGACGGCATCGTGTTTGTCTATCCACTTTATGAACTGGCCTCGTATGCTGAAGGGCTTACAGAGCTGACCTTGCCGTATGATCAAGCCAAAGATGTGATTAAACCTGAGTACTTGCCGAGTCAGCCTGTCATGCAATCGCCTTAATCTAGCTAAATTGAGTCTGAATTCAGGAGTAAAGCTGATTTAAGTCATTTAAAATTGTCGTGAAGTGCTGACTGTATTTTTTGATGTGAAGCGCTTACACTATAAGGCAGTTTTTTCCTTAACTTTTGATTGACTATGATCGACCCAAAATTACTCAGAAATAATATTGAAGCTGTAAATCTGGCCCTTGCTAAACGTGGTGTTCAACTTGATCCGGCTGAATGGTCAGCACTGGAAGCACGCCGCAAGGAGCTTCAATCCAAAACTGAAAGTTTGCAGGCAGAACGTAATGCCGGGGCGAAGCAAGTTGGCCAAATCAAAAAAGCGGGTGGTGATGCATCAGAAATCATGACCCGCATGCAAGCAATTGCAGATGAGATCAAAGCGGCCGAGGTGGCTTTGGCTGATCTACAGGCAGAGATTGAACAAAAAGCGCTCACTATTCCAAACTTGCCGCATGAATCTGTGCCAGAAGGCAAAGATGAAAGTGATAATCTGGAAATCTCGAAGTGGGGCACGCCGCGTCAATTTGATTTTGAAATCAAAGACCATACCGACTTGGGCGAATGGATGGGGGGGCTGGAGTTTGAAACGGCCACTAAACTCACCGGTTCACGCTTTAGCGTATTAAAAGGGCCTTTGGCACGCTTACAGCGCGCTTTGACTCAATTTATGCTCGATACACATACCTTAAAAAATGGTTACACCGAAGCATACGTGCCGTATTTGGTTAATGCAGATAGTTTGCGTGGCACAGGGCAGTTACCAAAGTTTGAAGAAGACTTATTTAAGTTACAAGGCGAAAAAGAATACTATCTCATTCCTACCGCCGAAGTGCCAATCACCAACTTTGTGCGTGATGAAATTATCGATGCCGATCGTCTTCCGCTGAAGTATGCAGCGCACACACCGTGTTTTCGTAGTGAGGCAGGTTCGTATGGTCGTGACACCCGTGGTCTGATCCGTCAGCATCAGTTTGATAAAGTAGAAATGGTGCAGATCGTTAAACCAGAAGATTCTATGCAGGCACTTGAAGAATTGACTGCACATGCTGAAGGGATCTTACAGGCACTCGGCTTGCCGTATCGCAAGATTTTGCTGTGTGGTGGTGATATGGGCTTTGGTTCAACCAAAACGTATGACCTTGAAGTGTGGGTACCGAGTCAAAATACCTATCGTGAAATTTCATCATGTTCAAATATGGGCGACTTTCAGGCACGCCGCATGATGGCGCGTTATCGTAGTGAAGCCAAGAAAACCGAATTGGTCCATACCTTAAACGGCTCTGGACTGGCTGTTGGTCGTACACTTTTAGCGGTGATGGAAAACTATCAACGTGCAGATGGTTCAATCGAAATTCCAGAAGTGTTGCGTCCGTACATGGGTGGTGCAACGTTTATCGATTAATTGCATCGATTGTGTGCATGATTTTTGCTTTTACCCACCCAATGTTTTGATTCCGAGGTAGGCAGTGGAAATTTTTCCAATTTCGCTTAAGTTACAGCAACAGCGTTGTTTGATTGTGGGAGGTGGGCATATTGCCTACCGTAAAGCTGTCCTACTGGTTAAAGCGGGCGCAATTTTAGATGTGGTTGCACCCGAGATTAGCAGTGATTTAACTGCATTGATCGATCAAAGTCAGGGCACTGCGTATCACAAGCCTTTTGAAGACACTGATCTGGAGCGTGCTTATCGATTGGTAATTGCAGCCACTGATGTTGCAGCCGTAAATAAGCGAGTATTCGAGCAATGCGAAGCGCGAACGATCTTGGTCAATAGCGTCGATGACATTCCCAATTGCCGCTTTATGGTGCCTGCCATTATTGATCGTTCACCGCTACTAATTTCTGTGGCTTCAAATGGCGCATCACCCGTGCTCTCGCGTCAGCTTCGCACGCAGATTGAAACATTGGTGCCACACGGCATGGGTAAACTGGCAGAGTTTTCTGGTCGCTGGCGCAAACAAGTGAAGGCCCAGATTGAAAATCCAGATGAGCGCCGTATTTTTTGGGAAGATTTATACAATAGTCCTTTAAAAGAGCAGGTGTTCAATGACAATCTGGATGCTGCAAACCAGATGATGACCGATGCACTGCAAAACTGGCGCACGCCTAAAGGTGAAGTGTATTTGGTCGGGGCTGGCCCGGGAGATCCAGAATTACTTACACTCAAAGCGTTACGCTTGATGCAGCAGGCCGATGTCGTTATTTATGACCGGTTGGTCTCTGCGCCAATTATGGAACTATGCCGTCGAGATGCAGACAAAGTCTATGTCGGGAAGGCGCGTTCAAATCATAGTGTGCCGCAAGAAGGCATCAATGAGTTGTTGGTCAAGTATGCGCAGGCTGGTAAACGGGTTTGTCGACTCAAAGGCGGTGATCCGTTTATCTTTGGCCGTGGGGGCGAAGAAATTCAGGAGCTTTTTGCTGCGGGTATTCCGTTTCAGGTGGTGCCCGGCATTACCGCTGCTTCGGGATGCTCAGCATATGCCGGTATTCCACTTACTCATCGTGACTATGCGCAGAGCGTACGGTTTTTAACAGGACACTTAAAAGCTGGATCTCCAGAGCTGCCATGGAAAGAGCTGGTCTATGAAAATCAGACCTTAGTGCTGTATATGGGGCTGGTCGGACTTGAACAGATTTGCGAGCAACTGATTGAACATGGTCAGCGGCCTGATATGCCTGTGGCCCTGATTTCAAAGGGTACTACGCCAGAGCAAAAAGTTGTTGTGGGAACATTACAGACCATCGCATCGAAAGTACTTGAGCACCACATTCATGCACCGACGCTGACGATTATTGGTGAAGTGGTGAATTTACGTGATCAGCTTCAATGGCATGATTCGGGGTCGAAAATTGCCTAATCCCATCCGTTCAGGTGTATCACCTGAACTTATTTCATCTAAGTGACAAGCGAGTAGTTAAGTGATTCACGTTGTTTTGTTTGAGCCTGAAATTCCTGCCAATACCGGTAATATCATACGCTTGTGCGCCAATACAGGTGCGCAGTTGCATTTGGTACGTCCGTTAGGATTTGAGCTGGATGATAAAAAGCTTAAACGTGCTGGGCTGGATTATCACGAATATGCGCGCATGAAAATCTGGGACAATATCCAATTATGCCTAGATGATTTACAGCGTCAGGGGGTTAGCGCGGTTTTTCCTCTGACCACCAAAGGCACATCGACCCCGCATACAGTCGATTTAAATCGACCTATTGCACTATTGATGGGGCCTGAAACGCGTGGATTGCCAGAAGCGGTACGCTTAATGTTTCCTCAGGAAAACTGGATTCGTTTGCCGATGGCAGAAAATTCTCGCAGTTTAAATCTGTCTAATGCTACGGCTGTAATTGTATACGAAGCATGGCGTCAGCAAGGTTTTAAAACCTTATCGGCAGTTTAAATGGTCTAGTAAGGTGTTTATTTTGTTCTGTAGCTTAGAGCAACAGAAATAAAAAAGGCGCGATGCGCCTTTTTTATTTCTTGGTTTATAACTTGTCGTCAAACTCATTATGCTGAGGTGCTGAGTATTTAAAACCTTTGGTTTTATAACCTAAGTACAAAATACCAAACATCGCCCACCACAAGCCGTATTTTAGCGCAGTGTCTTCAATTTCAAGCCACATGGCAAAAATACTAAAAAAGCCCAACAACGGAATGATTACAAAGTTTAAGATATCTTTAAAGTTTTTGGTGCGTCCATCACGAAGTGCATAGCGTGAAATGACCGACAGATTCACGAAGGTGAATGCTGTTAGGGCACCGAAACTGATCATTGAGATAATGATATCTAAGTCCATAAAGCCTGCAGCCAAGGCAACCACACCTACAATCATAATATTGTAAGACGGGGTATAACTGCTGCTGCTGATATGGCCAAAAATCTTCTTGTTGATAATCCCGTCACGGCCCATCACGTACATCAAACGCGATACGCCCGCATGTGCCGAAATACCCGACGCCATAACGGTCACAATTGCAAAAGCCAATACGTATGACTGAAACAGTGATCCACCTACAAGCATCAAGATATCAGGCTGGGTGGCTGCAATATCAGCAAAGTAGCTTTTTGGATCGCCCGGGAAATAAATCTGGATGAAGTACGTGCTGGCAATAAAAATGACACCCGCCAACAACGCTGTCAGAAAAATTGCTTTAGGTAGCGTTTTTTCCGTATCTTTGGTTTCTTCAGCCAGTGAGCTTAATGAGTCAAATCCGGTAAACGAGAAGCATAGCAAGGTGGCACCCGTTACGATTGCACCCAAGGAGGTCAGTTCGTTCCAAAAAGGTTCGAGGCTCCAGAGCTGATAGCGTGTTTCAGCAGTCATTGGTCCGTCTGCATTTAAGCCCATCTGGAGTTTTTCATAGACCAGATAAGTAAAGACGGCAATCACAATCAATTGAACCAAAACAATCCAGCTATTGAAATGCGCGACGAATTTCGCACCACGAAGGTTCACTCCCGTCATAAATGCGGTCAGTACAATGACCCAGACCCAGTGATTCACTGATGGGAACAACGCCTGTAAATAAATGACAGCCAGAATGATGTTGACCATAGGCGAGAGCAGATAGTCCAGCCATGATGACCAGCCGACCATAAAGCCAACATTGGGATGAATCGATTTTTGCGCATAGGTGTACGCAGATCCGGAAGACGGATAGCGACGAATCATATGGCCATAACTGATCGAGGTCAGCAAGATCGCAATCAGAGCAATGATATACGATGTGGGTACATGATGATGACTTTCTTCTGATACTAGGCCAAAAGTGTCAAATAGGGTCATCGGTTGAATATAAGCCAAACCGATGATGATGATGTGCCAGAGTCCTAGCGTCTTTTGCAGTTTAGCCGCAGGTTGAGTCCCAGTGTGAGTTGTCAACGGCGTATCCTCATAATCGTTGATCAAGGATCAGTCATGTCTGTTAAGGATCGTTTGAGACGAACGATCCCCCCTATACAAAAAGTAAAGTGCGCCAATCTATCCTAAAATGGGGCCTTTTGTCAGTAACTTTGTTGAATTTTTAGCAAATTTTTTGCCAACTTGACCAGTAAAAAAAATGAATAAAAATTCATCTAAAAATAAAAGAGTCTGAACTTAAAGTAAATTCAGACTCTTAGCAAAATTATAAAAAAATGAAGAATTACCAAGCTTTTTTCAAAATCGCTTTTAGATCAGCTAAGCTCGCTTCTTTTGGGTTATAAATAATTGAGCCATCATTGAGTGCTTTTTCAGCCACTTCATCGAGCTGAGCTTCGCTTATTTTGCCTGTTTCACGTAAGGTACGTGGCAGTTTGGTCATGCTGAATAAACGATCACGCATGGCCAAAATGGTGGAAATGGCCTTGTCTGCACGTTGATTGGCTGGTGTTTGTGCATAAATATCAGCGCCAGCCAGTGGCAGCAAGAGGTCGGCAATTTTTGGACCATTCACGTCTTTGTTGTATTCAAGCACGTACGGTAAGAATAGATTCATACATAAACCGTGCGGCAAATGCGCAACTGCACCCAAAGCATGACCGAGTGAATGCACCAGACCGACCATCGAATTTGAAAAAGCAATGCCGGCCATGGTAGAGGCTTGTGCCAGTTCAAGACGGCCTTGGGCATCGTTTGGATTTTCAATGACTTGAAACAGATGCTCGCTGATTTTTTTAATTCCGGCGCTGGCGTAAGCATCACTAATTGGATTTGCGGCTAGGCAGGTATAGGCTTCGACACAGTGGGTTAAAGCATCCATACCAGTCATTGCAGTGAGATGAGCGGGTAACGTCAGGGTCATGCGCGGATCTAAAATGGCAGCATGTGGCATCAAATAGTTCGAAGCAAAGGCCATTTTGACATTTTTTTCCGTATCTGACACAACGGCCACCATAGTGGCCTCAGAGCCTGTACCTGAGGTGGTCGGAATAACAAAAAACGGCTTTAACGGTTTAGGTAGATTGTGGGCACCTGAATATTTTAAGAGATCATCACCGCCCTCAGAAACCAGAATATTGGTGGCTTTCGAGGTATCAATCACGGAGCCGCCACCAATGGCAATAATGGCATCACAGCCATGCTCACGATACAACTCTGCTGCACGTCGAACCGTTTGCAGGCTAGAGTCGGGTGGAACATCATCAAAAATATAACCAATTACCGTATCGGTTGAGCCAAATGCTGCTTCGATGGGTTCGAGTAACTTGTTGGCACGCACGCCTTTGTCGGTAATGATAAAGGCTTTTTTTGCGCCCAAGGTAGCCAGTTCAAACGGAATATGTTCAAGCGCGGCATGGCCAGCAATCACTTTGACAGGACAGAAAAACTCATAGTAAGGCTTGGCCATGTTAAATACTCCGTTTTAAGTATGATTGTGCGACTTTAAGATAAATATGGGCGGCGCCGGTCAATTTGTCCTTCAATGCCAGCTCGCTTGGGTACTCTTTTACTGCAAGTGAAGCCACGACTTTAGGTAAAATCAAGGCTTCCATTTTATTTAGACACCGTACCAGACGAATTGCATACGACAGATCACCATCAGCAATCATACGGTCATTGGCAAATGCCTGTGCGGTACTTTCCTGAAAAGAAAATACTAAAAAAGCATGACTTAAATGCTTAAAGGTAATGGTGAGATCGGGTTTGATGTCGGTATTGGAAAGTAACTGAAGACGTTTATCTGGTGTTATCCGTGCCACGAAAGCTGGACCATGTGGAAAAACGTTCATTGATAAAACAAAATTGGCTGGAAACTTGGCAACTTCCTGTTGAATCTCTTGATCGACTTCACTTGCCATGGCAAGCCCGCGCCCAATCACATCCATCATGAGTTTGACGTAGCTCAGCTGCAATGCAGGTTTAACGGCTTTTATTGGAATCACTCTACTTTCCCTTTGCAGTTTCTAATTTTATTTAGAGTATTTACTCTAATTGATTTTTTGATGATCGAAAAGTGATTTATCGTGTGATGACTTGTACGTCACTAAAATCTTCGCGGGATTTAAAATAGTTCACTACCTGATCGCATAACTGTTCAAAGCTAGGATACGCAACCAGTAAGTCACATAACCGTACCATTTCGAGCCCAGCATAACCACAAGGATTAATACTTTGAAAGCCACTCAGGTCGCAATCGATATTTAAAGCCAGCCCATGATAACTGCGTCCGCGACGAATTTTAAACCCCAGTGAACCAATTTTACGCCCTGCAACATACACACCCGGGGCATCAGCTTTGGCATAAGCTTCAATGCCATAAGCTTGAAGCAGATCAATCATGAGTTGTTCAGCAAAAGAAACCAGCGTTCGAACATTCCATTTCAAACGGTTCAGATCAAATAAAAAGTAGATCACCATTTGTCCCGGACCATGCCACGTAACCTGACCGCCTCGATCAGATTGAACTACAGGAATGTCGGTTTGCAGCAAGATATGTTCTGGCTTTCCAGCCTGACCTTGAGTTAAAACAGGCTGATGTTGCAAAATCCACAATTGATCGGGAGTATCGGCATCCCGCTCATTGGTGAAGGTTTTCATTTCATCAAACAGATCTGCATAGGGATGCAACTGGGTGTATTGTCGAATGACGAGTGTAGGTTTTAAAACAGTATCATTCACAGATCGTATCTCTTCGTGTTTGAAGTGAAAGCAGAAATTAGATAGGCAAATAAAGAAAAACACGCCACAGGGCGTGTTTTAAAGCTTAAAGTGCAGTACGAATCAGTGGGCAAGCCGCCAAATCTGCATACAGTGCGTGCACTTGTTCAAGTTCTTCAAAGCGCAATTGCGCTGTTAAAGAATGATATTTTCCTGTACGTGATGGTTGCACCTTGATTGATGCAGCATCAAATTCAGGAAAGTGCTTCTGCAAAATATCAACAACAGCTACGCGAAGCTCATCTCCTGCATTACCAATCAATTTGATTGGATAATCCATTGGAAAAACCCAAAGATGTTCTTGTAATTCACGAGAAGGAGTGCGGTCTAACATATCAGTCTCCATAGTTAATGCCTAAGAAGATGCAGGCATTAAAGTATTTGGATCTTAAATGGGGGCAATCACCTGAGTATCAAGTGACTACTGATCAGCAGTGCTTAGTCATTTTCAAGGAATGAACGTAAGTGTTCAGAACGTGAAGGATGACGCAATTTGCGCAGTGCTTTCGCCTCAATTTGACGGATACGTTCACGTGTCACATCAAACTGTTTACCCACTTCTTCTAGCGTATGATCCGTTGGCATGTCGATACCAAAGCGCATTTTCAAGACTTTTGCTTCACGTTCAGTCAAATTTTCAAGCACTTCACGTGTTGCTTCTTTTAAGCCTTCTGAGGTTGCCGCATCAACTGGTGAAGTGATGTTTGAATCCTCGATAAAATCACCCAAATGCGAATCTTCGTCATCACCGATTGGTGTCTCCATCGAAATCGGTTCTTTGGCGATTTTAAGCACTTTACGGACTTTTACTTCGTCCATTTCCAAACGTTCACCCAGTTCTTCAGGTGTCGGTTCACGGCCCATTTCTTGTAGAAGCTGGCGAGATACACGGTTGATCTTGTTAATGGTTTCAATCATGTGTACCGGAATACGGATGGTACGTGCTTGGTCGGCAATCGAACGGGTAATGGCCTGACGAATCCACCATGTTGCATAGGTCGAAAATTTATAACCACGACGGTATTCAAATTTATCAACCGCTTTCATCAAGCCGATGTTACCTTCTTGAATGAGATCAAGGAATTGCAAACCACGGTTGGTGTACTTTTTCGCAATTGAAATGACCAGACGCAAGTTGGCTTCAACCATTTCTTTCTTGGCACGACGTGCTTTGGCTTCACCAACAGCCATACGTTTAGCAATTTCTTTGATCTCGCGGACGTTTAGATCCAGATCTTTCTCGATTTCAGCAATTTTTTGCTGGAAAGCCAAGATATCTGGGCGCACCTTTTCAAGATGGCCTTTGGTTTCGGCTGGTGCTTTTGCAATCTGTTCTTCAAGCCAGCTTGGGTTTGACTCTTGTCCCGGAAATGTAGTACGGAACTGGGTACGATCCATACGACCACGGCGGACAGCATAACGCATCACTTCACGTTCGTTAGAACGAATTTGCTCGTGTGTACCGCGAATCATCTCAGAGATAATATCAAACAGGCGAGGCGTGAACTTAAACATCATGAACACAGTGGCCAAAGACTCAAGTGCAGCTTTAGCTTCGTCGCTGTTACGACCATGTTTGGCAATCACAGATTTAGTGTTGTTCCACGCAGCTTCGAGTTCTTCAAAGCGAACTTTTGCAATTTCTGGATCTGGGCCTGAATCGCCTTCAGAGTCATCATCGCTTTCAGACTCTTCCTCTTCTTCATCCTCGTCATCGAGCTTGACCTCTTTGGTCGATTTAGTCGATGCATCATCGTCTTGATCAATCTCGGCTTCTTCTTCCAGAACTTCTGGAATCTCTTCGTCTGATTCAGGATCAAGATAACCAGACAAAATGTCGGCTAGACGGCGTTCGCCAGTCACATAATCATTATATTCTTGTAATACAACTTCAACAGCATTTGGCCAGTAAGCAATCGAATGAAGAACGTCACGAATACCTTCTTCAATACGTTTTGCAATGCTGATTTCGCCTTCGCGCGTTAAGAGTTCAACCGTTCCCATTTCACGCATGTACATACGTACAGGGTCTGTTGTACGGCCCGGTTCATTTTCCACAGACGCAAGTACAGCTGCAGCTTCTTCTTCTGCAACTTCATCGGCTTCTGTCGAATCACCGAACATCGTATCATCAGATTCAGGTGCACGTTCATGCACAGGAATACCAACGTCTTGAAGCATCTGGATAATGTCTTCAATCTGTTCGCTTTCTGTGATTGAGTCTGGGAGATGATCGTTAACCTCAGCGTAGGTTAAGTAACCTTGTTCTTTGCCTCGGCTAATCAGAGCCGCTACTTGAGAAGTAGGGGAATGCATATCGCTCATCTTTGCTTACTCTTCGTTGAATCTGTGGCAGTAAAAAACCGTGCATGATAGCACAATTCGCTATAAATGTTTTCAATTTGATCGATCAGATATAAATGAAAAAAATCTTTGATTTCACAGCTATTTTTTGAATATTGGGACAAAACGAATGTTTTTCAAGTGCAATGCCTGTTTATTTTTTCTTCCTGCTTCGCACATGATTCTCAACACTATCAAGACTTTTCTGAATATACAATTTTTTTGACGAAAAAAAATTCAAAAACCCTGAATTTATGAAAAAAAATAAATAAAACTTGACAAGGATTTTAAAGGGAGATAAATAGCGCCTAGAACATTCACATTTTTTCATTATGAGGTAGTTTTAGTGTCTTCTACAGATTTTGAATTAGATGATAACTACGGTGATGATGATGATGTTAGTTTTGATGAAGCATCAGGCAAAATCAGTGCCAAAGAATCATTAGAAAAGCGTCGTTTGATTGACGATCTACTCGCGCAGCGTCGATTGGAGCGTGAGCTGAAAGATTTTGATTATGATCTTGATGATGATGATCTTGATGACGACGACGAAGACTAACATAAATCAGATGTAGTCCATCTACGGCTGAAAATGATATGCTACAGCCTATTTTTATGAAATTGGATACACAATGAGTACTTTGAATTTAGACCTATTGAGCGATTATCTTGACGGTGACCAAAACGAATACGGTCTGGATTTTGCAGCTACTCATGGTTTTTTGTGTGCCATTGCGGTTGGACCACAGTTTGACCGCTGGTTAAATGAATTGTTTGAAGGCAATCAGAAAAGTGTGCCAACAGCAATCATTGAACAGATCAACATTTGGCTTGATCAGATTCGCCAAAATCTGGCCAATGAAGAAGGAATCGAGTTTCCTTTTGAAATTGAAGAAGCCGACACCGAGTCAAGTTTGGGCGACTGGAGCGTTGGTTTTGTCGATGCGATGTTTCTCAACGAAGATGCATGGTTTACACCAGAGCATGAAGAGCAATTGGTCGATTTGACTTTGCCGATTATGGTGTTCAGTGGCATTGATGAAGAAGATCCACAAATGGAATCTTTCCGTCGTAATGGTCAGTTGATGGATGAGCTGGCGGAAGAAATTCCAGAGAACCTAAATGAATTGTATTTGATGTACCATACACCCAACTAAAACGTTTTCGTGCTGCTTTTCGTCAAGTAGTTAAACGCAATGTTTGGCTTATTGGTTTAAAGCTGCGACTTGAACACACAAAAAACACCTCTAAAGAGGTGTTTTTTATTTTCATTTAGCGCGATAAATGCCAGATTTTTTCTTGTGCTTGTCGTCCTTTGTGTTGTTCTGATAATTCCACATGCGCCAGTTGTCGAATTGAATATTGCGATGCATAAAGCTGTTTAATTTCTTCTGTCTCGACCGAGAAAGGCGGGCCTTGAAAACTGTCTTGATCATACTGGTAACTCACCAGAAGCTGCACTGCGCCTTGAGTTATATCGATCAGATGCTGTGCGTAGCGGGCACGCATTTCAGGCGGTAATGCAATTAAGGCTGCGCGGTCATAAATTGCATCGATCTGCCCAATCTCTACATTGGATACATCGAAAAAATCACCAACAAAAAGATCGATTTCTGGATGATGATAGTGAACACATGCTTCAAGCTGTTTTTGTTCAAATACAATGCCCAGATCATCTTTCAACTGTTGCATCAAAGCATGAACTGCAACAGGACTCAGTTCAATCGCCACCACGCGAAAACCTTGTATGAGCAACCAGCCAATATCCAAAGTTTTCCCACTTAAAGGCACCAAAATACGAGCATGTGGCTGGAGTGATAAAGTAGATAAATACTGAATTAAGTAATCATTGGGCTGTGGCTGATGAAAACCAATTCGATTTTCTTGCCAGCGTTGATGCCAAAAATCTTGTTGCATGCCACTATCCTTTGTTTAAAGTATAAGTTGTAACGAGTTAAACCACGTTATTGAATAGATGAATTGCTAAATATAGTCCTATACCAAATACACCATGAGCAAAAACACTTTTAAGTCGCGCTTGCCACGCAGAGGGCACTCGTCGCGCAGCAATTCCAAATCCGAAACAAGGCTGCATTATAAAAAAGGGTATAAGCACGGTGAATAAACCAAATCCCACAGCACAAAAGAACAGAGGTTGCTGTTCGCTAGGGATTGCTAAATAATAAAGACCAGCAAAGCCTACACCAATCATATAATGTGCGAGCCAGCCCACCCATTTTTCATGGGTAAGTCGAGCTGAGTTAATGATATTACGATGACAAAAAAATCCTTTTGGCATAGATAAAAGCCACCGACCCACCAATGAATAGTCCAGTGATTGCACTCCAAACCAAAATTTTAACGCTGCCCTAGAAAGATCCATACAGATTGTTGCAGCCACACCGATCCAGAAAATATATACCACTTCCATTATTGCTTTAGCCTGATAAAGTAAGATACTACAGTCTACAAATTGAAGTGAACTTCAAGTCAAGATGAATGAGATCACGATTTCAACGCTTGTCCGTCAGACCGGATTAACAAGCTCAGCGCTGCGATATTATGAACGCATGGGCTTAATTCGTTCTATTGGGCGTAAAGGTTTGCAACGCGTCTTTTCTGAGCAGGTGTTAGAACAACTCGCTTTGATTGAATTAGGTAAAAAGGCAGGATTTAGTATTGCTGAAATTAAAGCCATGTTGGGGCGGCCAGATTCACAGGTAGATAAATTAAAACTTGAGGAAAAAGCACAGGAACTGGAGCAGAAAATAAGAGAACTTGAATCGCTCAGAAAAATGCTAAACCATGCCACGCAGTGTAGTTTTATCAATCCGTTGGAGTGCCCAAAGTTCAAGCGCATCATGGCATTGTCCAAAGCTGGATCAGTTTTAATCACTAAAGATTAAGATATCGAAGTGAAATGAACTATATTTAAGCTTTGCGTTTGAAGAATTTTCTATACAACCACATCAAACCTAACACTGCAACAATTGCCAAAATGACATATCCCACACGATGCATGATTGCAAACATGAGTGCTTGATTTTCACCAAAGTAAAAGCCCACACAAGCTAAAAATGTGGTCCAGATCAGTGTACCCAAGCTACTGTAGAGCATAAATTTCCAAAAGGGCATATGACTCATGCCAGCCGGAATACTAATGAGGGAGCGAACAGCCGGAATCATGCGTCCGAAAAAGACAATTCTGTGACCATAATGCTCAAACCATTCAAGTGCCTTGTGTACGTCTTTGCGCTTAATGAATAGATATTTGCCATAACGGTCTACAAGTTTAAATAAAGATTCTTGAGAAATCTTACGACCCAAAGCATACAAAACGGCTGCGGCAACAATCGAACCAAAGCTGCCAGCAACAATCACACCGACAATCTGTAACTGACCACGTGAGGCGGTGTAGCCTGCACTGGGCATAATAATTTCAGAGGGAATAGGAGGGAAGACATTGTCTAGAAACATTAAGAAGGCGATGCCCAAATAGCCTAAACGTTCAATAATCTGTATGACCCAATTTTCCATAGAATTGAATTGGTAAATAAAAAGATAGTAATGACAGTGCTTTAAATTTCAAAGATTTGTTATGTAAATTTATACATCGGCCTACTAAGATGCTCAAAAATGCTGAGACGTAATTTACGATCGAGTGTCGTATCAAGCGTACTGTCAGCTGTAAATCCTGCTGTCAAATTGTAAATATTGCGCTATTTGTTGGGTGAATCGTATAAGGTAAAACGGTAAAACCACCATATAAACTTTTATTAATCCAAATGAAAAAACGAATTAAAAAGTCAAATGATCTAAAGGCATCAGCATGCAAAAAATAGAAATAACGCAAGCAACTCCGCAAGATTTAGATTGGATCGTCGCGCTTTACCAAGCCAATACCAAACAACAGCTTCAGCAGCCAGTGCAGGGCTTTGTGCAGGATAATCCGCATTTTGAGCAGTTGGCACAAAAATGGATTGAGTCTTCATCGATTTATAAAGCTGAAATTGGGCAGCAGCCTGCAGGTTTTCTGGTACTTCAGCAGATGCATTCAATGAATGGCCCTGAAATTATTCAGTATATTCATCAACATGCCGATATCTTGGTGTTGAATGAAAGCCATCTGGCCGATATGCGTTATGCCACGTATGGACCTATTTTAGTTCATCATGATTATCGGGGCATGGGTGTTGCTAAGCGCTTATATGATCAGGCGATCCAAGATTTAAAACAGCAATCTTTTGATGCCTTGATTGCTTTTATTGATCTTGAAAATTCTACCTCGCTAAAAGTACATATCGATGGATTGGGCATGCGTATTATCGATAAAGTTGTACTTGCTTCAGGTCAGTTTTATATCATTGGTCAGGTCGTATAGAAACAAAAAAGCCGAAACAGTGTTTCGGCTTTATGATGTATTGATGAATTAAAGACGTTTACGTTTCGCGGCTGCAATTTGTGATTGACGCATACGGAAACCTTCTTTTTGTTTTTCTGTGGTTTTGTCTATGCAGTATACGCACGATACGCCGTGTTCATAACTTGGAAGCGCCACCTCTTCAGGTGTGAGCGGCCAGCCACATGCATGGCATTTTACATTTTGGCCTTCTTCGACACCGTGAGTGACTGCTGTACGGCCATCAAATACGAAACATTCACCTTCCCACATGCTTTCTTCGGCAGGTGTTTCCTCTAAGTACTTTAAAATGCCGCCTTTAAGGTGATACACCTCTTCAAAACCTTCTTGGAGCAATAAGGAGGTCGATTTTTCACAGCGAATCCCGCCCGTACAAAACATCGCAATCTTTTTATCTTTATGCTGTTCAAGATTCTTTTTCACATAATCTGGAAACTCACGGAAAGTTTCTGTTTTAGGATCGATCGCGCCTTTAAATGTCCCGGCCTTGTACTCATAATCATTTCGGGTATCAATCAGAATAACATCGTCACGACGGATCAAATCATTCCACTCTTTTGGATCTAAATAATGTCCAACCAGATCACGTGGCTTCACTTCCACACCCAAAGTCACAATTTCTTGTTTGAGTTTGATTTTCATTTTTCGAAATGGCTTGTCTGAGCTATGCGATTCTTTGTATTCCATCGCATTGAAGCCTTCATTCAATAAAAACTGGCGAATAGTATCAATTGCGTGGCGGTCACCTGCAACGGTACCGTTAATGCCTTCACTCGCTACGATTAGAGTTCCACACAGATTGATGGTTTTGACCAGATCAAGAAGACGTTGTTGCAAATCTGCAGCATCGGCTACTTCTTTAAATTGGTACAACGCGGCAACCACCCAATCATTGGTCGCTTGCTGTTCTACAGGTGCAAGCTGTTCTACAGTAGCGTTCATGGAAAACTCCAAACATAGATAACAAAAATTTAGGCGCATATTCTAGCTCGAATTTTTCCAATTGGCGAGAATTCAATACATTTTATAGGGATTTATTTGTCTAAGATGGAATATGTAAAAATGCCTAAGTTTTATTCAAAATCACAGGATGGATTTTAAAGTTTAAAGACTAAATATTGTGTTTTTTTAGATAAAGCATACAATATATAGTAGTTTTTGGCGTTTATGAATCATCCTATAAACGCGTATTGTAATTAATCGATAGGGAGATAAGTGTGACGCAAGATCGACGCATTACCACTTTGACGCCTTGTGCGGGGCGCTGTTCGACGACGTTTGGAGATAACGTCTGCCGTGGTTGTCGTCGTTTTAGCCATGAAATTATTCATTGGAACAGTTACACCCCAGAGCAGCAATTAAGCATCTGGACACGTTTAGACATTCAGTTAGACCAGATTCTAATTCCGATGCTCCCTCATGCCAATCTGGCGCAAGCTTTCGCGTTTCTCAAATTAAAGCGCGTACGTCTGTTTGAGCATGCATCTACTGGCCGCACTTTGTATCATGCCTTGAAAGTGTGCGAAAAAAATATCTATCTGGCCGATGAAAGTGGTCTAGGGATTCAAAGTCACCAAGTCAAACCGCTCTGGCAAGAGTTCGAACGTCGCATTTTATCCTTGGCTCAGGCCAGCTATGATTTTGCATGGTTACGCGCCGATGGCATGAAACAACACTTACTCGAAACGGTAGAAGATGACTTTTAAAAAAAGCCCGATGTCGGGCTTTTTTTGATCTGATAATCTTAAATTTGATGCTTTAGGCGATACTGCACCAATTCTTCAATGGTAATTACGGTCAAATGATGAGTTTGTGCATAGGCCAACACCTGAATACCTGCTGCCATTGTGCCATCTGGATTGGTCAATTCACATAACACGCCCGAAGGTTTTAAGCCTGCCAAACGTGCCAGATCAATTGTGGCTTCGGTATGACCACGGCGAGCCAATACGCCACCATCACGCGCGCGCAAAGGGAAGACATGGCCTGGACGATTTAGATCACTGGCGACCGCACCATCTTTAATGGCAGCTTGAATGGTGGTAACACGGTCTTTGGCTGAAACGCCTGTGGTGACGCCATATGCAGCCTCAATGGTGACGGTAAAGGCGGTATGAAACTGGCTGGAATTGTTTTGTACCATAGGAGGCAGCTCCAGATGATCGGCCAGTTGTTCTGAAAGGCAAAAACACACAATACCTGAACCGTCTCGAATCATACGCGCCATGGTCTCTACATTGAGGGTTTCGGCTGCCACAATCAGATCGGCTTCATTTTCACGATCAAAGTCGTCCATCACCAATACCGGTTTTCCGGCACGCATATCTTCAAGTGCTTGCTGAATACGTTGTTCGGCTGGAGAGAGGGCAGAGAAGAAAATTTCGGGTTGAATCAAACTAGACATATGAAATGCTCACGTAATGGACTGTACGGTTAAACATTTCAGGACTGATGAGAAATGGGGGCGCAGCAATACCACCCCAAAATGGTGGTATCGTAAAACGTCGTCTTCTTTCATCCGGACTATACCGTCGGCTCTGGAATTACACCAGATCTGCGCTGAAAGCATGACTCACTTTGCTGCGCTCGCGGGCTTGCTCGTGCTGAGCTTACCGCCGGTGGGGAATTGCACCCCGCCCTGAAGCGATGTGTGAATAGTATAGCGTTTTTTGCATGATTTCCGAGAGCCTTTTTTAGAACAATCAGTTCTATGCATAGTGTAAATTTTGCTTTGCCAAGCGGTACAAACACCCAAAAGCCCGCAGATTGCGGGCCTTTGGGTGTACAGTCATTTAAGCGACTTGTACCGGAATACAGTTTGCCGTGTGGTTGACGGTATTATCTGGATTTGCATACACTAAACGCGGTTTGTGCGCATTTGCTTCCACTTCGGTAAAGTCACCAAAGGTTGCAATAATAACTAGATCACCTACATCTGCCTGATGTGCAGCGCCACCATTCACCGAAATAATGCCTGAACGTTCTTCACCACGAATGGCATAAGTGGTAAAGCGTTTGCCATTGGTGACATTCCAGACATGAATTTCTTCATATTCACGTATCCCTGCCAAATCCATCAAGACACCATCAATCGCACAAGAGCCTTCATAATGAAGTTCGGCATGTGTGACTACGGCACGGTGAATTTTGCATTTTAATAATCGAGATAGCATGGCCAGCGTCTCCTGAGTTGACATAAGCGTCTGATCTTGTCCTTGAATCGGCACACGTTCACATCATTGTGAGCGAGTATGCGCATTTTGCTCTGATTCAAATCGCATGGCAAGCCTGATTGTTCAACAATTTATGCTAATTTGGCTTATATGCATTAATTTGGTTCATGGCTTGAGAGATTTGGCCGTCGACCAACAGTCTTAACTTTGACAAGGCATGATGAATGGCATCGTCCATAAGGCTCTGTTCGCTTTGTGGTGCTTTACCCAAAACGTGCCCAGAAACGCGATCTTTCGATCCAGGATGACCGATTCCAATTCTTAAGCGGTGAAAGTTTGGCCCAATATGCGGCACAATATCACGTAAACCATTATGACCACCGTGTCCGCCGCCTGTTTTTAAGCGAATCACACCTGGGTCCATATCTAGTTCGTCATGCGCAATCAGAATAGATTCAGGGGGAATTTGATAAAACTTTGAAAAAGGAACAACACTTTGTCCCGAACGATTCATGAAGGTCGTTGGAATTAAAAGACGAACATCGTGTCCTTCAATTTGGCCCCGTCCTGTATATCCATGAAACTTTGGATCTTTTTTTAATGTAATGTGATACTGATCTGCAAGTTGCTCAACAAACCAGAATCCTGCATTATGACGGGTCTGGGCGTATTCCGTTCCCGGATTACCCAGACCAACAATTAGCGAAATCTTAGACACTAATTTACGCCTTGAACACTTATGCGCGTTTGAAGTCAGCGTGCATAGGCGTGTTTTTTGCAGGGTGACGTTGTAACGCTTGGATTTTCACGTTTTCAACTTTGTCACCAAGTTTGATTTCAACAACTTCTTCAAAGAAAGCGTTGTTATCAAGCGCTTTAACAAGTTCACGAAGTTCGATTGTTACTGCTACAGGCTCAGCTTCACCACCATAGATGATTGCTGGAACAAGCGCTTCGCGACGAAGGCGGCGGCTCGCACCTTTCCCTTGCTTGTCTTCGTTACGCGCAGTAGCGTTAAGTACAAAATTTGCCATGAGATAAATCCTCATTAAAGTAAAATAAACTAAACTTGCGACCAGTTTAGTGATAGAAAACCCCAGCCAAGGCCAGGGTTTGAAAAATTCGGGCTATTATAGATAACTATCAAACATCGCGCTAATAGATTCTTCGTTATTAATACGACGAATTGTTTCAGCGACCATGCTTGCTACAGATACTTGGCGGATTTTGCCTAAATTCAATGCTTCAGGAGAAAGCGGAATGGTGTCAGTGACTACCAATTCGTCAAGCACAGAATTTTGCAAGTTTTCTAATGCCTTACCTGATAAAACAGGGTGAGTGGCATAAGCAACAACACGACGAGCACCAAATTGTTTCAGTGCATCGGCAGCTTTGCAAAGTGTACCGGCAGTATCAACCATATCGTCAACAATGACACAGTCACGATCTTTCACATCACCAATCAAATGCATCACTTGTGATTCATTTGCTTTTTGACGACGTTTGTCGATGATTGCAAGGTCGATATCACCCATTTGTTTTGCAACAGCGCGTGCACGTACCACACCACCAACGTCAGGTGAAACCACCATCAAGTTGTCATGCGATTGCTGACGCAAATCTGCAAGCAGGGCAGGCGTACCGTAGATGTTGTCGACAGGGATATCGAAGAAGCCTTGGATCTGGTCAGCATGAAGGTCGATCATGACAACACGGTCTACACCCACAGTGGTTAGCATATCTGCAACAACTTTTGCGGTAATAGGAACACGTGCTGAACGCGGACGACGATCTTGACGAGCATAGCCAAAATACGGAATAACAGCGGTAATACGACCAGCGCTAGCGCGACGTAATGCATCTGCCATCACCAAGATTTCCATCAGGTTATCATTGGTTGGAGCACATGTAGGCTGTACGATGAAAACGTCTTTACCACGAACATTTTCAGTAATTTCTACTGAAATTTCCCCATCAGAAAAGTGACCGACTGAAGCAGCACCGAGAGGAATATGTAAATGGCTTACGACTTTCTGGGCGAACTGTGGATGAGCATTTCCACTAAAAACGACAAGATTGGGCATGAAGCACCCTTGGCGGTTGGCATGTAATGAATTTGGATGGCAGGGGCGGCTGGATTCGAACCAACGGATGGCGAGATCA